>USCP01000139.1 GCA_900553245.1 uncultured Peptococcaceae bacterium | reverse complement strand
TTCATGATGACAGTGTTTTTATTATTTCACTGTCCTTCATAAAGGGAGCGTATCACATTTCATCTATGGTTGAATGGTTTGGTTTATACTATCCCAAACACGCAAAAAGACCTGCTCCGTCCATTGAGCAGGTCTTTTTGCAAACACTAGTTCAAGAGTAAAAAGGGATTAGCAATTTTTAATGAGGGGTATCTCTTTGTATACTGAAAGACGATTCTATTATTTGTTTTTTGGATGGTCGCAATCAAATGCTTCTTGAACGTCTTCGTCGTCAACATTTGCTGCGCAAACACTTGCCACCTTATCTTGCAACGCAGTGGATGCATAGTAGGTTTTGTGCTTGATGGCGAAGAAGATTGCACCCATTGCCAACCAAACAAAGAGGAATGCCCATGCTTGTGGACTTAAGAAGCCAGGTGCGAATGGGAGAATCAAGAGGCCGATGAAGAAGACTGCGAAGCATACGCCGAGTGCGGAGATGATCATTTGCTTCTTGTCACCGGCACGCTTGGCCATAACGAAAGCGGATGCGGTGGTGTAGGTGAAGCCCATGTCAGCCCCAACAGCGGTCATGTCTACGAGCCAACCAAGTACTTGACGGCCAAAGAATGGTGCAACGATTGCAAGTGCCATCATGAAGATGATTGCATTACGTGGTACGTGATGCTTTGGATCAAGTTTACCGAAGAAGGATGGAATCGCTTCTGCGATAGACATGGAGTAGAGCAAGCGGCTACCTGCGAGATAGAAGGCGTTCAAGCCGGATACGATCCCGCAAAGCATTGCGATTGCTAAGAGAATCAAGCCGAAGGTCCCAACGAGGGATTCAATCGCAGCGCCGGTAGGCCATGCTTTATTGTCAATAATGTATTGTTCCCATGGTGCTACTACTGCGGTTGCAATGTTCATAATCATGTACATGAGCGCTGCCACAGAGATAGAGGAAACGAGCAATGCTTTGGTTTTCTTATTGGAGAATGCGTATTCTTCCGACGCCTGTGGGATACAGTCAAACCCTACATACGCCCATGGTGCCAATGCGGTAACGGTGAAGATGGAAGCCATGGTGGTCTTTTCAGGTGCGAAGTATGGTTGGAGGTTGCTCCAATCAACACCACCTGCCAAGATAACTGCACCAATGATCAAGATGCAGCCTACCAAACCAAGAGCTACTGCGGTTTGGAACCAACCGGCAGCTTCAACACCGCGCATGTTAACGATACCGATAATGATAATAGCTAAGATGTCAACAATCAATTCCCCGCCGTATACGGTCCAGCCGGCAATTTCATAAAGTGGCATGGTTTGAAGTGGACCAGGGAAAATGTAGCGGGCAACAAGACCAACGGCCGTTGCGTTCATTGGAATCAAGGACCAATATGCAATGGCGATGAACCACCCGCAGAGGAACGCGTGAGTTTTACCAAATGCGGTATCGGCGTAAACGAATTCACCACCGGCTACCGGATACTTACTAATCAAATAACTGTAACTGAAACTGATAACGATAATCATCAATGCACCGAGGATCAACCCGATGGACGCCCCAATAGGACCAGCCTTTGGAAGCAAGGTATCCCCTGGCATTACGAAGCAACCCCAGCCAATCATGGCGCCGAGGGCAAGACCCCAAACACCTAACGGGCTGAGGCCTTTCTCAAATTGTACATCATCTTGTTGTGACATGGGCGGACACTCCTTTGACTGAAAAATCCGTGAGGACAACACGATTTTTTGGAGGTGAACAACACTACAAAACCACCCTTTTTTTGTCCCAACCGTGTGTCATATTTTTACTCTTGTTTCACGTGATTTTTCAAAAATTTTTGCAAGGCCTTTACTTGGCATGCAGTATAAAAGTGTGTTTAAAGAAAAATCAAGGGTTATTTGTGATGTTTTTCATTTATTTTCCATGATGTTGCAACTATTGCCTGCAACACTTTATTCTTTCACATAGTTTCTAAACATCGATTTTATGTCATATTTTTTCCATCTTTTTTTCTAAGCGATAAATGCTATTTTTATAGTGAAACGTTTCTTTCCTATATATATGCACCGAAATCTTTTACTTCATCTTTCTTCCTATATATATAGTACAAAATAAAAAAACACGGTTTTTCGGACCCATTTTTGAACCGTTTTTATACCCTACCTTTTAGCTTGTTATTTCATAAAAAAACGTCCATTGTTTTTCAACAATGGACGTTTCGGTTTTGAGGTTTTTTAAAAAATGAATGATCTTTTTGGAAAACGACGACTTAGCAATCGTCTCTGTTTTCTGCGCACACTTTGGAGATTTTTTCTTGGAGCGCAGTGGATGCGTAGTAACGCTTGCGGTTTAAGAAGAAGAATACCGCACCAATCGCAAACCACACAAGGAGGAAGCCCCATGCTTGAATGGAAAGGAAGCCCGGGGATTTTGGAATGACTAACAACAGCATGAAGAACGCTGCAAAAATCACCCCAATGGTACTGATAATCACTTGGTCTTTATCACCTTCGCGCTTTGCAATCTTAAGGGCACTTGCGCAGGTGTAGGTAAAGCCCATGCCAGCCCCAACAGAGGTCATGTCAACGAGCCAGCCCAACACTTCACGACCAAAGAATGGCGCGATGATGGCAAGTACCATCATAAAGATGATCGCGGTACGTGGCACGTGATGCTTACTGTCCAACTTAGCGAAGGTCTTTGGAATCGCTTCCGCAATCGCCATGGAGTAGAGCAAGCGGCTACCGGAAAGGTAGAACGCATTCAAACCGGAGATAATCCCGCAAAGCATTGCAATAGCGAGAAGGATGAGGCCGAAGGTCCCGATGAGGGATTCAACAGCAGCACCGGTAGGCCATGCTTTGTTATCCACAATGAATTGTTGCCAAGGTTCTACAACTGCGGTTGCAATGTTCATGATCATGTACATGAGCGCTGCCATTGCAACGGAAGAAATCAAAAGCACCTTTGTTTTCTTATTAGAGAAAGCATATTCTTCCGACGCCTGTGGGATACAGTCAAACCCTACATACGCCCATGGCGCCAATGCAGTCACCGCAAAGATGGAAGCAAGCGTGGTTTTTTCAGGGGCAAAATATGGTTGGAGGTTACTCCAATCCACGCCACCTACCAAAATAACAGAAGCAATCACGAGGATGGAACCAACCAAACCCATTGCAACAGCGGTTTGGAACCAGCAAGCAGATTGAACACCGCGCATGTTGACAAAGCCAATGATGATGATGGCCAAGATGTCAACGAGCAATTCCCCACCGTATACGGTCCAGCCGGCAATTTCATAAAGCGGCATGGTTTGAAGAGGACCAGGGAAGATGTAACGCGCTACCAAACCAACAGCGGTTGCATTCATTGGAATGAGTGCCCAGTAGGCAATCGCGATAAACCAACCACAAAGGAAGGCGTGGGTCTTACCGAATGCAGTATCGGTGTAGATGAAGCTCCCACCGGCAACCGGATACTTCCCAATCAAATAGCTGTAACTAAAACTGATGATAATAATCATCAATGCGCCAAGCGCCAAGCCGATGGATGCACCAATAGGACCAGCCTTTGGAAGCAAGGTATCGCCCGGCATAACGAAACAACCCCAACCGATCATCGCGCCAAGGGCCAAGCCCCATACGCCTAGAGGGCTGAGGCCCTTCTCTAACTTGACTTCTTCTTGTTGTGACATACTGAATACTCCTTTTCGTTTTAAGATTTCCATGTCCAATTCTAATAGTAAGTTATAATATTATTAGACCTTTAAATTATAGTACATGTGGCATGGAAACTTTAAAAAACATTTTAAAAAAACTATGATTTCAGTTTTTTTAATTATAGAAACTTAATAAAATTATGGAAAGTGCATGCTTACATGTTTTGAAATCAACCAAGATATGTTTGCAATTTTTCCATGCAATCTCTCTGTTCGTTGTCAGACAATTCATCGCAAATAGTCACTTTTAACCCACAATTCAACTAATATGTCCAATAAGCCCATAAATCTGATTTATAATTATTTTATAAAATCCTGAAGTACAAACCATCGCTTTGTCCATGTGGTATAGACGAATTATTTTTATCCATTATTTCTATTCTCTTGTTAAATACGACCATTGCGGTTATAATATAAACGACGGTTTTCCGTCATATTACCAACAAGAAAACGGACGATGGCTGCTGATCATTTTCAGCGAACACGCCAAAGCCATTGGCAGCACACGCCGCTCTCCTTGCGGGTGTATGACCGAATTGGTGATTCAAGGGGAGCCTTGGCGCACCATGATTGCCAATGTATTGGTGGACTATGCCTTGGTGGCGCCCTTCGAGGCAGATTGCTACCGTATCGATGCCACGACCGACCCGGCGCGCTATCTGGTAAAAGCCAAAAGCGCCTTAGAACCCGATTTGTGGGTTAATATTGCCGAGGTGGTAGAAAACGACGCCGGCGAGCCTGTATTGAGCCTGCTTCGCATTCGCCCGGCATACAGCGGAAGGAGGGCCAAACGCCATGCCAAACGAGAAATCAACTAAACACACACCAACGGTGCTGGTCAGTGCCTGCCTTTTGGGCATTCCCTGCCGCTACGACGGCAAGTCCAAGCCCAACGACCTTGTGCTTGCCCACAACCAAGACTTTACCTATATTCCCTTCTGTCCGGAATGTTACGGCGGTCTTGATACACCGCGACCACCGGCAGAAATTCAAGCGGACGGCACCGTCAAAACCAAAGAAGGGGTAGATGTGACCGCCGCTTATCAAAAAGGGGCTGAGCGTGCCGTAAGTTTGTGCCGCGATTTTAAAATCGATTATGCCGTTTTAAAAAGTAAAAGTCCGGCTTGCGGTGTCAGCAGCTCCTATGATGGCACCTTTAGCCACACCTTGACGGCTCGCCCGGGAATGGCGGCCGCAGCCTTGCAAGAGGCCGGTATCATCACCTTTAGCGAGGATACCTTTGACCCGCAAATAATTCTAACCCCTCAATTTGCTCATAAAGGAGAACACACTATGCTCTATGTCACCATTGAAACCGCCAGCTGCGTCGGCTGTGGCAGTTGCGAAGCCATCTGTCCGGATGTATTCACCATGAACGATCACGGCGTGGCTCAAGCCACCCCCGAAGTAAGCGCAGAACACCTTTCCGATGTCAAAGATGCCATGAAAATGTGCCCGGTTAATTGCATTTTTGTGGACGAAGACTAAATCTCTCCCCTCGCTTTCTCGAAAGCGAGGTTTTTTTATACGGCGAATTTACAATCTAAGTGCAACATAAAAAAATGACTCATAGAACTTCTGGTA
>USCP01000138.1 GCA_900553245.1 uncultured Peptococcaceae bacterium | reverse complement strand
ATATCTATTATATAAGAAAAAGGCCGCCTTTCGGCGACCTTTTTCGACAGTCTGAGCCTCCGAGAATTTCTCGGAGGCTTTTTGCGCGTTAGAAGGTTGTATGTCATTTTATTATTCTTTGACGATTTTTTTGAGTCTCACCAATGCCCAGATGATGCTTACACCAAGGATGATGTGACCAAGGCCGGCGATGCCGGAGATGGCTGCGGTTGCACCGCTTGCAAGTGGGGTGGCAAGCACTTGAGTAATGCCTCTTACGAGGAACATGATGCAGGTCAGGTTAAGACCGACATTGTAGAGAACAAAGAGCTTGCCGTTCATCAATTGATTGTTAGTCACAGTGCGTTCTAAGATGAGCACCAAGAGGGCTGCCAGAACGCCAAGTACAAAATAATGGGTATGAACAACAGACAAGACCGTCTTGCCGGTAAAATCGTTAAACTTTGTAAACTCGCGGAAGAATACCCCGCCACACAATGCCAGAACAGCGTAGATTAACGCCATATTTGAATACTTTTTCATGCTGCTACTCCTTCTTTCTTCATTGCATGATAACCAATCAATACCGTCCATACATACGCACAGGTCTTAGGGATCATAAGCATCCCTACCATAGGTGCTACATCTGCCCAAAGAACCACCGGAATATAAAATGCAAAGCTCAATACAATAGTAAGCCACATCCAACGGAATAATTGATCATGGTGGATTTTAGCACTTTTAAAGAAAAGCACAATCACACAAAGCCCCAACAAAGCAAATGGGATGTTACGATAGATGCCCCAATCCATAGAAACAGTCGCACTTAACCCTTGATTTTGAGGAAGCATACAAACAATAATACGCCAAGCAGCGAGGAAATATACTGCTGCAGTTAACCAATTATAGCCTTTGATGTTGTAACGTTTGCGCCATACATAATAAAGAATCACATAGAACACGGTCATAGTCACAGAAGTAATCCATTTGCCGATTCCAAGAGGAACCAAGAAATTGTCGAGGCCAACGGTATTCAATGCGCATGCACGAGGAATCAAGTGAAAAGCATCCCCAAAGCCTAATACAACAGCCATCAACCCAAAGAGGAAGAAAAGTTTGTTTCCTTTGCTTTTGGTCATCATCAAAATCCCAATGGTAATAACGCTTATCAAATACCCAGCGTCAAAAAGTGTTTCTACTAATGCTTGCATAAAAATCGTCTCCTTTACTTTAAAATATTTATACGATCAAAATAAATTACTGCATCTCACGTTATTATCGAATAACAACCTCCTCTTTGTGAACATTGTTCATTTTGTGTCAAAAGAATGTCTCACGCAGAGGTGAGAAACATTCTTTTGTGAACATTGTTCAATTTATGTTATATGAAATTCCCACGTAATGTGGGAATTTTTTTAATATAAAGTTCGTTTAATAAGCTGCAACGCCGTTTCCGGATCGTAATCCTGGCGGAGCAAGGAAGAGAGCATCATGGAAAAAAGTACATCTGCGAAATGTGCCGGTGTAAATGCATCATCAAAGGCATCTGCCCTGATGTTGGGATCCTGCTGCATCACTCGACAAAAATTTGCATGAATATGATTCCAAGTTTGCTGCATTTTCTTTTTGCCATCTTCCTTACCTTCACTCATAAAGTTCATTGAGTGAAGAATGAAAAAGCCCGGATATTCTTTACTGCCAAACGCCATACGTTCATACATCCAGGCGACACAGCTTTGAATATCTCTAAATACCGATTTATCTGCTGGTTCATGAAATATTTCATGCCATACACTTTCTACGGTGTTGCTCACTAAGTCTGCTTTAGAGCCAAAATAATTATAGATGGAGCCCACCGATACATGACAGGCTGCAGCAACCGCGCGAATATTGATGGCGGTCCAACCTTGTTCCTTGAGGAGATTTCTGCTCGCTTGAAGGATTTCTTCCTTTGAAGTAACAACTCTGTTCATTAAAGCACCCCCCAACCTGAACAATGTTCATTATAGGGATTCAAACAAATTTTGTCAAGCCTCTTAATCATATTTTCTTTATAGGAATTAGCGGATTTAATCATTGCATTCTCCTTCTCATACCGATTTTTCCCCGGTCTTTGAATCAATCGTCTTATTATAACAGATGAACACTGTTTAGGTTGAAATCTTTGCATATTTTCTATGCCGAACAATTATTTTGTTTTGCGCATAAGACCCTTACCGCTTTTCTTCGGTGAGGGTCTTATAGCGCTCTCTTGTCTTTTAACTTGGACTTTTTAATATCGTATCCGTAATAACTTGAGCTGCCAAGCACGAACCAGTTTTATTGGGATGACTCCCGTCAGCAGCATAAAGTTCTTCTTCATCCGCACGATCATAAAATGCCTTTCCCACCTCTGCTAAGAGCGCCGCGTTTTCTTGCGCCGCACGGCGATAGCTGTCCTGCATGGCAAGTGCCATCTCGTCATACCCCATGCCAAATTTCTCGAGCGGCTTACCGCCGCGCTCATACGCCCAAGTAGCATAAAGCACCGGCACCGCCCCGTTTTCACGTATTTGCGCACACAATGCAGAAACACTTTGTAAAAATTTCTCTTTGGAGGTAATCGGCCCATTGCTCATTTCCTGCAAAATGACATAATCCCACGCCTCATTTTGCAAAGCCGCTTGGGTGCGTGCACCCATTTTTGTGTTTGAATTCAATTGCTCCGCTAGTCGAGCGCCACCGCGAGTATGGTGTACGCCCTCCGCATCTAAGCGTTCAGCCAACATCTGCGGCAAGTCGTTGGCAAAGGTATAGCTATTGCCAAGCATCAAAATACGCATGATATTCCTCCTTCAAGATTTTTCTTTTCAAGGCATCTGTTTATTCTTCACTCCATACCAGTTATATATTTCAAAAAAATGATACAACTAGACTCTTTGCATTTGAGAGAATTTAAGTTTTTTCCAATAAATTGCCATTTTCTACAATACTAATTATTGGAAGTGATTTCACACGATAAATCGGTGATAAAATTTTTCTTACGTCATATTTTGTATTATTTAATTATATTTTTACGCTAATTTTATTCCAATAAATACATACAGTATTATTATAACAACGCATATCGTTATCAATGTTGAGCACACGCCTTTTAGTGCTGATTTAAACATATCTTTTTTCCATCTCTTCGATATATTTTTTACTGCTTCTGCATCTGACAGATTACTACATTTTTCATTAACCGACAATTCCTGAGCCATAGCTTTTAGTTCATCATTACACATTTTACAATTTGCAAGGTGCTCTTCAACCATCTTTTTACTATCTTCACTACATACCCCATCATGATATAGTGGCAACAAATCTTTAATAATATCACACGAAACACTCATTTAATTCCCTCCTGTAATTCTTTTTTCGCTCTGTAAAATACTAGTCTCGCCCAACTATCAGACTTTCCAAACAGTTCTCCTATTTGTGCAAACGGCAAATCACCAAAAACTCTTAAAGTAAAAACCTCTTTGTAGGGTTCTCTTAGATGATGTAATAAGTGATGCAATCTTTTCGCCGTATCATTATCCAAAAAGGTTTTTTCTAAATCAGTAGTAATATCAACTTGGTCAACATCACTATCCGAACAACATCGCTTTTCGTTTTTATAATATGAAAAGTATGTATTCTTAGCTATCTGACATAACCAAACATATAATTTGCAGTTCCCATTAAACCTATCTATATGGCGTAACGCTTTAAAAAAGGTTTCTTGTGTAATTTCTTCTGCGACCGACTCATTTTGAGAGAGCGACAATGCATATCGATATACATCCGAAAAATATTCTTCATATATTTTTTCAAAATCTTGCATTTGCACATCTTCACCTCCTATCCATCTATAAGACTGCAATGTACCGAATTCGTTTCAAAAAAATTTATACACACATTACACTCTATATACGTAAATATAATTAAGTCCAGTGTAAAGCGATTATTGTTTACACTGGACATTCTTTTATCTATGATAATTAAAAAAAGAAAAACCCCAAGAATGTGTTATTCTTGGGGTTTGAAAAATGCTGAAAATTAGCGCTTGCTGAACTGTGGTGCACGACGTGCAGCTTTGAGACCGTATTTCTTACGTTCTTTCATACGTGGGTCACGGGTGAGGTAACCAGCGCGCTTGAGAGCTGGACGGTATTCTGGGTCTGCTTGAAGAAGTGCACGAGCAATACCGTGACGGATAGCACCTGCTTGACCGGAGGTACCACCACCGGTAGCATTTACTTTAACATCGAAACGACCAACAGTTTCGGTCAATTCGAGTGGTTGCATAACGATCATTTCAAGGGTCTTCTTGCCGAAGTATTCAGCCATATCCTTGCCGTTGATGGTAACGTTGCCATTACCTGGTACTAAACGTACGCGTGCAACGGAAGATTTACGACGACCGGTACCATAATATTGAATATCTGCCATAATGGTTTATCCTCCTCTTAGAATTCGTAAACTTCAGGCTGTTGAGCAGCATGTGGATGTTCAGCGCCTGCGTATACTTTGAGCTTGCGATACATTTGACGGCCAAGTCTGTTGTGTGGAAGCATGCCCTTAATAGCACGTTCCATAACGAATTCAGGCTTGGTTTGCATCATATCACCGTAAGATTGTTCTCTGAGGCCACCTGGATAACCGCTGTGGTGATAGTATTTCTTTTGGAGTTCTTTCTTACCGGTCAAGATTGCATCTTGAGCGTTAATAACGATAACGAAATCCCCACAATCAACGTTAGGGGTATAAGTGGTTTTGTGTTTACCTCTCAAAATTGCTGCTGCTTGGGTTGCAACGCGGCCAAGAGGCTTGCCAGCTGCATCGATGACATACCATTTTCTGTCAACTTCGCCAGCTTTTGCCATAAAAGTTGTGCTACGCATGTAACATCCTCCTTCAAACTCGGTATCTACATTATGAATAATCTGTCCAATAATAAAATAATTGATGGTTGCATCCACAACGGGGATCCGGGGCTCTGGATCAGTTACTGTGTAAACCATACTTGCTTATTATAGGCTTACGAGTGCGCCGTGTCAATGGATTTATCACGGTTTTTACGAGTTTTTTGCAAAAAAATCGGGCTTTTTTCGCCTTTACAGCGCGGTTTATGCGTTTTGTCCACAGATTGTGGATAACCGTCTGTCCTCTCTTCTAAATAAAAACCACCGGTTGAACCGGTGGTTTTAGCAAGCCCTATAAGGGCTTTTCTCTTGTGGTAACCCCTTAAGGGGTATTGAATGGTCTGGCAATCACACTTTATTTACCAGCAGCCCCCCTTGGGGGCTCTTTTTGTGCCTTACTTTTCTCGCTCACCCGTAAACGGGT
>USCP01000137.1 GCA_900553245.1 uncultured Peptococcaceae bacterium | reverse complement strand
CGGCTACCATTGCAACCGGTAGACTCGGGATTTTTCATGGCATGAAGTCCTATTTTTGTCAGGATGAATACGGTCAAATTGCACCGGTGTATTCCATTTCTGCAGGGCTTGATTATCCGGGTATTGGTCCGGAACACGCGCATCTTTACGACATCGGCAGAGCGGACTATGTGCCCGTTACCGATGATGAAGCGGTCAATGCCTTTGAATATTTGGCAAAGACAGAGGGGATTATTCCCGCCATTGAATCCGCCCATGCCGTTGCCCACGCCATGAAGATGGCGCCAACCATGGATAAGGATCAGATAATCGTTGTCACTATTTCCGGCAGAGGCGATAAGGATTGCGCTGCCATTGCACGTTATAGAGGGGAAGAAATCTATGAGTAACATTAAAAAAGCCTTTGAAAACGGGAAGGCCTTCATTGCCTTCATCACTTGCGGTGACCCGGATTTGGAAACAACGGCAGCGACTGTGCGTGCTGCGGTAGAAAACGGCGCCGACCTCATTGAACTCGGGATTCCTTTTTCAGACCCGACGGCGGAAGGGCCGGTGATTCAAGGGGCAAACCTCCGTGCATTAAAAGGCGGTGTGACGACAGACAAGATTTTTGATTTTGTCAAAGCCCTTCGCCGTGATGTAAAAGTGCCGATGGTCTTTATGACCTATGCCAACGTGGTGTTTTCCTACGGCGCGGAAAAATTTATTTCAAGCTGTCGCGACATCGGCATTGACGGGCTGATCTTGCCGGACTTACCCTTTGAAGAAAAAGAAGAGTTTCAATCGGTGTGTGCTGCTTATGGGGTTGAGTTAATCTCATTTGTTGCACCGACATCGGACGCTCGTATTGGACGCATTGCCAAGGAAGCGGAAGGGTTTTTATACATTGTTTCAAGCCTTGGGGTTACCGGTGAGAGAAGCACCATCAATACAGACCTTGCTGCTATTGTTGAGAGTGTTAGAAAAAACACGGACCTTCCTTGTGCCATTGGTTTTGGCATATCGACGCCGCATCAGGCGAAGGACATGGCGGCGCTTGCCGATGGCGTCATCGTTGGCTCGGCCATTATCCGATTGCTGGAAAAACACGGCAAGGCGGCGCCGACGTATGTGGGTGAATTTGTAAAAGCCATGAAGGATGCCATACGTGCATAAAAAGAAACCATCTGTAAAAACGCCCTGCTTTTTGCAGGGCGTTTTTTGTACTCTGCGTTGCGTGGATTGTGCGAAAGGGTGAGATTGTATTACACTATCCTTCGATGAAACGGTGCAGAGAGGAGGCGTCAATATGAAAACCTATCGTAGGCTGCAAGCAGAAGCGGTGACGCGCGATTTGTTTGCCCATTTTGTGAGGCACCAGAATGTGGTGACCTGTTGGCGACAGGGGGTGGATGGTTGGTGCCAAAAGGATGATCCCTTTGTTGATGATTGGAGTGAGGCGGATTACCGTGTGCTGATTGAGGACCTCAAGGCCACAGCGTGTGCCGGTGGTTTTGTGTACGGGGCCTTTGTCGATGAGGCGCTAAAAGGGTTTGTATCGGTGCGCGCGGGACTATTTGGCGGTGCGGAGGGGTATCTGGACCGTGCCCACATTTATGTGTCCGAGGAGTGGCGAAGAAGTGGTATCGGCACCACCCTCTTTGCGGCGGCGAAGCGCTGGGCCGAGGGACAGGGTGCGAAGAAACTCTATATTTCCGCCCATTCGGCGGTTGAAAGTCAGGCCTTTTACCGCAAAATGGGCTGTGTGGAGGCGGCGCAAGCGGACCCTGCACACGTGGAAGCGGAGCCGTTTGATTGCCAACTTGAATATGTACTATAGAAAAACGAACCATATACCATCAGGAGGAAACTGTGATGAATAACGAAAAAATTGGGGCGCTCATTGCCCAGTTGCGAAAGGAAAAGGGCTTAACCCAGCAGGAATTGGCAGAGCGTCTACACCTTTCCAATAAGACTGTCTCTAAATGGGAGTGTGGACAGGGCGCACCAGACGCCAGTGTTTGGGACACCTTGGCGGATGTCCTGGGCGCGGATTTACAAAAGCTTTTGCAAGGGGAGCTTGCGCCAAAAAAGCCGGATGTGGGCAGAATTGATAAGCTGCGCTTTTATGTGTGCCCGAGCTGTGGCAATATTATCACCTCCACCACCAAGGGGGAATTTTTCTGCTGTGGCAGACGCTTAGAGCCGCTTACGGCGGTGATGGCGGAGGAGGCGGACAAGCCAACCATTGAGGATTTTGACAACGACTACTATGTCTCCTTTGCGCATCCGATGCAAAAGGACCATTATTTGCAATTTGTGGCTTATGTAGCCGATGACCGCAGCATGACGGTGCGCTTGTATCCGGAACAGGAAGCCGCCATTCACCTGCCGGTGATGCGTGGGCGCGGATGGCTTTACTATTACTGCACCCAACACGGCTTGATGAAAAGCAAATTCAGTTTATAATAGCATCCAGACAGCGACCGCATGCGGCGCTGTCTTTTTTCTTTGTCGTTGTGGGGGATGAAGGAGGATGCTATAATGAATGATACGGGCCCCATCGGGCATTGACAGTACAAGATCCTTCTTTGACGAAAGGAGTTTTATAATGAACATTAACGATGTAATCGCAGGCTTCCGCTTGGTGGAGGAACGTGAGGTTCCTGAAACCGACAGTGTCGGTCGCATTTTTGTCCACGAAAAGACCGGTGCGCGTTTGTTGCATCTTGAAAACAACGACAGCAACAAGGTCTTTGGTGTGGGCTTCCGCACCCCATCGATGAACAGCACTGGGGTGGCGCATATTATTGAGCACAGTGTCCTCAACGGTTCCAAGAAATATCGTACCAAGGAGCCGTTTATGGACTTGGCGCGTACCAGTCTTAGCACCTTCCTCAATGCGATGACCTTCTCAGACAAGACCATCTATCCGGTGGGGAGCCAAAACGACAAGGACTTTGACAACCTCATGGATGTCTATTTGGATGCGGTATTTAATCCATCCATCTATGAATGTAAGGAAATCTTCTTGCAGGAAGGCTGGCATTATCACATTGAAAAGCCGGAGGACCCACTCACCTATCGTGGCGTGGTCTATAACGAAATGCGCGGCGCGCTCTCCAGTGCCGACAGTCAAGTGGGCGACCAAATCTTGGAAGCCCTCTATCCGGACACCATCTACGGCTATGAAAGCGGCGGCGACCCTTATGAAATTCCAAGTTTGACTTATGAAAACTTCTTGGATTTCCATCGTACCTTGTATCATCCATCCAACAGCTATCTCTTTATTTACGGGGATGGCGATATTGAACATTTCCTCACCCATATCAACGACAACTACCTCTCCCATTACGTGGCAGCGGATATTGATTCTCACATTGATTGGCAAGAAGCATTTGCAGCGCCAAAGCAGGCAGAAACGCATTATTCCGTGGCACCGGATGCGGACACCGATGGCAAGGACATTTTGAGCTATGCCGTTAGCATGGGGACTCGCAAAAAGCCGGAAGATATTTTCGTGCAAGAAGTGCTGTCCGAAGTGCTTGTTAATTCCCAATCCGGCGTGATTAAAAATGCCTTGTTGCAGGCGGGGATTGGGGAAGACATCTCCGATTTTTCCAACGATGGGATTCAGATTCCATTTGGTGTTGTAGCAAAGGATGCCGATGCGGCACAAATAGATGACTTTGTACGCATCATTGAAGACACCCTCCGTGCCCTCGTGCGTGACGGTATTGATAAGGACCAGCTCACCGCAGCGGTCAACCGCATGGAATACAGCTTGCGCGAAGCCAATGGCTACACCACCCGCGGCATCATCTATTACATCGATGCCTTTGAAACTTGGTTATATGACGGCAATCCGTTTGACGCCCTTTGCTATAACGATACCTTAGCAACGCTCCGTGCCAACATTGACAGCGACTACTATGAACGCTATATCGAAGACCATATTTTGAACAATCCTCATAAGGTGCTGATGGTATCTCGACCTGAACCGGGGATGAACGACCGCAAGGATGCTGCCGTGACAGAAAAACTCGCCGCCTACAAGGCGACCCTTTCTGAGGATGAGATTCAAGCCCTAGTGGATGAAACTCAAGCCCTTCTTTTGCGTCAAAATACCGATGATACGCCGGAAGAAAAGGCGACCATTCCGCGCCTTTCCCGTGATGATGTGAGTGGGAGCTTCCCGGTGATTCCTTGCAATGAGGAAACCATCAGCGGTGTCACTGTGCTTCATCATCCGCTCTTTACTGCGGGCATTGACTATACGGACATGCTCCTTTCCCTCGACCATATTGATGTGGCTGACCTCCCTTATGTGGGCTTGCTCACCACCTTGATTGGGGCAATGGATACCGAACACTACACCTACACCTCTTTGGGCACCGCCGAATATTTGACCAGTGGCGGCATTCGCATTACCAGTCGTGTGATGCAGGATGTGAAGGATCCAAACACCTTCACCCACAAGCTGCTCATTTCTTCTAAGACTTTGAGCCCAGAGGATACCAAGGGCTTCCTTGATTTGGCGACAGAACAGCTTTTCCGCAGTGACTTTACTGACAAGAAACGCTTCCGCGAAGTCTTGCAAATGATTAAGCTGCAAATGCAAGACGGGATTTTCCAACAAGGGCATACCGTGGTGGCTGGCCGTGTGACTGCGTACCACTCTGCTTACAGCCGCTTTAACGAATACTTAAACGGCTTGGATTTCCTCTTCTTCTTGCAAGATTTGGACAATCACTTTGAAGAACGCTTCGAAGATACCTTAAAGAAGGTGCAAGACCTTTACCAGCGTCTTGTGACCCGCCAAGGGATGATTGTTTCTGTGACCGCAAGTGACGACAGTTTTGCTCATATTCGTCCAATTCTTGCAGATTGGCTCGAAAGCCTTCCAAATGAAGCTTACCCACATGCGGATTGGAAGGTGCCGGTAGAAGTTCGTAACGAAGGCATTCAATCCTCTGCCGGTGTGCAATATGTAGCCAAGGGGGCTGACATTGGTGCCTTAGGCTGTGCGTATAGTGGTGTTCTTGAAGTGCTCGCAAACCTTTTGACCAACGAATACCTTTATAATGAAGTGCGTGCCAAGGGTGGCGCGTATGGTCAAGGCATTCGCTTTAGCCGCAATGGCAGCGTGGCGTGCTATTCCTACCGTGACCCGAACCTCGAAAATACCATTTCCATCTATGATGAAATGGCTGATTGGCTCGAGGCCCTCGAGTTGGATGAAGATACCCTCACAAGCTACATCATCGGTGTGATGAACCGTTTCAATCCGGTGATGACCGCCCGTGCCCAAGGGGTATGGTCCCTTACTAGCCGTCTGACCCGCCTTGTGCGCGAAG
>USCP01000136.1 GCA_900553245.1 uncultured Peptococcaceae bacterium | reverse complement strand
ACTGCTGTTGTGGAAGCACGTGAAGTGGGGGGCACCTGCCTCAACCGCGGCTGCATCCCTGCAAAGGCAATGATTCATGCAGCAACGCTCTATGAAGAGATGAAGGAAAGTGAAAAATTCGGCGTATTCGCTGAAAATGTACATTTTGACTACGAAAAAATTGTGGCCTACAAAGAAGACACCACTGCACAGCTTGTTGGCGGCGTGGAAGGCCTCTTTAAGGGCAACGGCGTCACCCTTTTACGTGGCAAAGGGGTGCTTCATGCCGGCAAGGAAGTGCATGTGACCGATGCAGACGGCAACGTGGGCGTGTATTCTGCTGAGAACGTGATTTTGGCAATGGGCTCTAAGCCTGTGAACTTGCGCATTCCGGGGATGGAGCTTGACCATGTCATCTCCAGCGATGAGCTCTTCCAATTGCGTGAACAGCCTGCGTCCCTCGCCATCATTGGCGGTGGGGTCATCGGTGTGGAATTTGCCAACGCCTTTTCTTACTTGGGCACCAAGGTGAGCATCATTGAAGGGATGCCACACATCCTGCCAAACATGGACCGCGAAATCAGTCAAAACCTCAAGATGATTTTGAAAAAACGCGGTGTGGACATCGTGAACAACGCCATGGTGCAATCCGTGGAAGAAACAGAAGAAGGCCTCACTGTGCACTTCATTCAAAAGGATGAAGAACAGGCAGTCACCGCACAATACGTGCTTCGCTCCGTTGGTCGTGGGCCAAACACCGAAGGCGTTTTTGCAGAAGATGCCACCCCTAATATGGAACGCGGTCGTATTCTAGTGGATGAACATTTCCAAAGCTCTATTCCGGGCGTGTATGCCATCGGCGACTGCATCATCGGCATGCAGTTAGCGCATACTGCCAGCGCCCAAGGGATTGTCGTGGCTGAAACCCTCGCAGGCCACACCCCATCCATTGACCTCAATGTGGTACCGGGCTGTGTATATACCAACCCTGAAATTGCCTCTGTTGGTCTTACCGAGGACGATGCGAAAGCCGAAGGCCACGATGTGGTCGTTGGCAAATTCATCATGGGTTCCAACGGGAAATCCTTGATTTCCAAAGAAGCCCGTGGCTTTATCAAAATTGTGGCATCTGCTGGTGAGCACCGCATTCTCGGGGCACAGATGATGTGTGCTCGTGCCACCGACATGATCAGTGAATTGGCGGTGGCCATCTCTAACGGCCAAACCGCCGAAGCGCTGCTCAAAGCCATTCGCCCTCACCCTACTTATAATGAAGGGATTGGCGAAGCCTTAGAAGAAGTGGTCGGGGAAGCCATCCACATCATGCCAAAAAAGAAAAAACGTAAATAAGAAAACCTCTTTAACCTACGCTTGTACAACAGTGCATGCGTAGGTTTTTGTGTTTTAAAATAAGTTATTTTTATCTACCATGAACGATGAAACGGCTGACAATCGTTGAAAAATTAGCATGAATTGCCAGTGTGAATCGGATATGATATGATTAAATGGTTCCCTGAGAAGGACACTCAGAAGAACGGTTGATTAAAAAAGAATTGCTTGGAGATTAAAAGGAGCGTGACACAATGGGATTTAAGTCTGACATTGAAATTGCACAGGAAGCGAAGATGTTACCAATTAACGACATCGCTGCAAAATTGGAAATTCCTGAAGAATACGTAGAAAACTACGGGAAATATAAGGCGAAAATCGATTTTCGTTATTATAACGATGTGTTGAAGGAACGCAAAAATGCAAAAGTCGTTCTGGTAACTGCTATTAACCCAACCCCTGCCGGTGAAGGGAAAACCACCACCACCATCGGTTTGGCAGATGCGCTCAATCGCCTTGACCATAAAACCATGGTTGCTTTGCGTGAACCATCCCTCGGGCCTGTTTTTGGCGTAAAGGGTGGCGCTGCCGGCGGCGGCTACGCACAAGTGGTGCCAATGGAAGATATTAACTTACACTTTACCGGTGACTTGCATGCCATCGGTGCTGCAAATAACTTACTTGCTGCGATGCTCGACAACCACATGTATCAAGGCAACGCCTTAAACATCAATCCAAAGCGCGTGGTATGGCGTCGCTGTGTGGATATGAACGACCGTCAACTCCGTTCCATCGTAGACGGTTTGGGTCGTCCTGTGGATGGTGTGAGCCGTCAAGACGGTTTCGACATCACCGTTGCCTCCGAAATCATGGCGATTTTCTGCTTGGCAACCGACATCGAAGACCTCAAGAAGCGTCTCGCACGCATCATCGTGGCATATACCTATGACAATAAGCCTGTCACTGCCGGCGATCTCAAGGCAGAAGGGGCCATGGCTGCACTCTTGAAGGATGCCATCAAGCCAAACCTCGTACAAACCTTAGAAGGCACCCCTGCCTTCATCCACGGCGGCCCATTCGCAAACATCGCTCATGGCTGCAACTCTGTGACTGCAACCCGTATGGGGATGAAGATGGCAGATTATCTTATCACTGAAGCCGGCTTCGGTGCAGACCTTGGGGCAGAAAAATTCATCGACATCAAGTGCCGTATGACCGGTATTGAACCAAGTGCGGTGGTACTTGTTGCAACCATCAAGGCCCTCAAGTATAACGGCGGCGTGGCAAAGGCAGACCTCGGTGCGGAAAACCTCGAAGCCCTCGAAAAAGGCTTGCCAAACCTCCTCAAGCACATCGAAAACATCAATAACGTTTTCGGCTTGCCGGTTGTGGTTGCTATCAACAAATTCCCTACCGATACCGATGCAGAAGTGGCACTCGTGCGTGAAAAATGTAAGGAACTCGGCGTCAATGTGGCCCTTTCCAATGTATGGGCAGAAGGCGGTGCCGGCGGTGAAGAACTCGCTCGCGAAGTGGTTCGTCTTTGCGAACAAGACAGCAAGCTACAATTTGTATACGACACCGACCTTTCCATCAAGGAAAAAATCGAAGCCATCGCTACCAAGATTTATGGTGCAGACGGCGTTGATTACAGTGCCAAGGCTGAAACCGAAATCGCTACCATGGAAGCATTGGGCTTTGGCAATCTCCCAATCTGCATGGCAAAGAACCAATCCTCTCTCACCGACGACCAAACCAAGCTCGGTCGTCCTACCGGTTTCCGCATCACCATCAGCGACCTGACCCCTTCCATCGGCGCAGGTTTCCTTGTTGCCCTCACCGGCAGCATCATGAAGATGCCTGGCTTGCCAAAGGTACCGGCTGCTGAAAAGATTGACGTTGACAACGACGGTGTGATCTCCGGTCTTTTCTAAGAAGGAGGCACAATCATGAAAATGCTAGAACAATCCGCCGTAGACTTTATCGGCGCATTGTCTTCTAACGCGCCGGTGCCTGGCGGTGGTGGGGCTTCCGCCACCGTTGGCGCCCTTGCGGCGGCGTTAGGAATGATGGTGACCAACCTCACCATCGGCAAGAAAAAATACGCAGACTATGAAGAAGAACTCATCCGTTGCCGCAGTGAGCTTGAAGGTTTGCGCGATCGCCTCATTACCTTGACCGACAAGGATGCCGAGGCGTTTGAACCGCTCTCTCGTGCGTATAGTTTGCCAAAGGATGCGCCGGATTATGAGCGCATTATGGAAGAAGCGCTCTTAACCGCTAGCCTTGCACCATTGGAAATCATGGACACAGCGCTCGAATGTGCCCATGTGCTCGAAGTGCTCGTTGAAAAAGGCAGCCGCTTGGCAATCAGTGATGTCGGGGTGGGCATCTATTTTGCACAAGCTACCATCGAAGGGGCGTCCTTAAATGTCTACATCAACACCAAGATGATGAAGGATCGCACCCGCGCTGAGGCGCTCAATGACCGTGCCGATGCCATCATTCGTGAAGGCGCGGCGCTCAAAGAAAAAATTTCCGCTGCCACCTTGGCAGCCATTAGATAGGGGGACACTCAATCATGGCACAACAACTCATGGGCAAGGCTGTTGCCGATGCCGTCTGCGAAAAGCTCAAGGCTGACGTCGACGCGCTTCGAGCAAAAGGCACTAGCCCAAAACTCGCGATTGTGCGTGTGGGGGAACGCGGCGATGACATCGCTTATGAACGTTCTGCCATGAAGCGCATGGCAGCGCTTGATATTGATGTTGAAAACGTGCTCTTGCCGGAAGACATTTCTCAAGAAGCGTTGGAAGACACCTTTCGCAAAGTCAATGAAGACGCTGCTGTGCATGGCCGTCAGCCTTGTCAACCATTGCCAAAGCACCTCAGTGCCAAGCCATTAGTGGATATGATTCATCCGCTGAAGGACGTGGACGGCATCAGCCCACTGAATTCCGCAAAGGTTTTTGCCGGCGACGCCAGTGGGGTGGCACCATGCACCCCGGCGGCATGTATGGCCATTCTCGCCCATTACGGTGTAGATTTGACCGGCAAACGTGTGGCGGTAGTGGGGCGTAGCATGGTCGTGGGCCGCCCCCTTTCCATGCTGCTCTTAAAGGAAAATGCCACGGTGACCATCTGTCACACCCGTACCAAGGACCTTGCAGACCGTCTGAAGGAAGCGGACATTGTCATTGCCGCCGCAGGCAAGGCAAAGATGATCACCGCAGAGATGGTCCGCCCGGAAACCGTGGTCATTGACGTTGGCATCAACGTCGATGAAAACGGCAAGCTCGTTGGGGATGTGGATTATGAAGCGGTAGAACCGCTTGTCAGTGCCATTACTCCGGTACCCGGCGGCGTCGGCGGCGTCACCACAGCGATTCTCGCTCAACATGTGGTAGAGGCAGCGAAGGGTTTGAATGAAGCCTAACAGTATAAAAAGCGTTTATCGACAATAGTGTCGGTAAACGCTTTTTTTGTGTGGGAGGAGAAATTTTTTTCATATCAACAAATTGTTAAGCAAGATTTAATATACTGTAAGGCTTCGTCGGTGACGAATGCCATGTATGGATAAGAATACTGACAAATGTATCATAAATAGGCATATAAATATGCTTATTTTTTATAGTTCTATCAACCGTCGTTAACATCGGCGGTGTTTTTTTGTACGAAGATTTAACGACACAGTCGTTTGTGAGTTAACAGTGGCGGTTTAAGATAGAGGCTGTGTGAATTTGAAGTGTCAACAAAGCGTAGTGGGAGGAGGATACACTTCATGACAAAACGTGAATTATCTGCGATTTTGGCAGCAGCGACCGCCAAAGAAGTGGCGGAGATTGCAGCGCCAATCAAAGAAAGCTGTGACATTAAAATCCTAAAGGAACCGCAAAAGACCTTGGTGATGGTGAAGGTGCGTGAATCCGTGCAACAATCGCTGTTTTATTTGGGCGAGGTGCTTGCCAGTGAATGTATGGTCACCGTCAACGGCATCAAGGGTGCCAGTGTGATGGCAGGCGATGATTTCAATAAGTGCTTGCATGCAGCGGTCATCGACGGCTTTTTGAACGGTGAGGCAGCGCCATCGGCGGTGA
>USCP01000135.1 GCA_900553245.1 uncultured Peptococcaceae bacterium | reverse complement strand
TTAGTAAGTGATTAATTCTTTATTGATATTCGCTTGACATTACACCGCTGGTCTTTTCATTGCTTCGTTACGTGCAAATTACTTCGTAAATAAGTCCATCTTAATAGTAAATTCACGGCATTTCAAGGCATTATGAAATTCTTAACGACATCCCATAAATTGCTTCATTTTCTTGTCATTTTATGGGAATGAAATGACAGAGAAGCAACGAAACGCTACGGTGTCGGATGTAGTGGTGCGATGTTTGTCATTTTTTTTCCACTCGATGCACTGTTGTCAAAAGTACACTGGCAAGCACCAAGATGGCCCCGCAGGTGGCTTGGAAAGAGAGCAATTCGTGTAGAAAAATAAAGCCGAAGAAGGCACCAAAGACCGGCTCCATGGAAAAAATGAGCGCCGTGTTTTCTGGTGTGGTATAGCTTTGAGCAAAGGGCTGAGTGATGAAAGCAAAGGCACCACAGATGAACGCGAGCGCCAAAATAGCGAACCATTCGTTGCGCTCGGTCGGAATGACCGGTGTGGTAAAGAGTAAGGTGGTGCTCCATCCCCAGGCACTCATCACTACCATTTGTACAATCCCCAGTAAAATTGCATCTTCTTTGCGGGTCATGCCGTCGGTCATGATGATATGTGCAGCATAGAGAAAAGCGCTAATGATGCAAAGCGTGGCACCGGCAGAAAGCACCAGAGAGCCCTTCAAGGACAAAAGGGCAATCCCGATGGTGGTGCCGATGGTGCCAAAAATAATTTTTGTTTCCGGCAGGCGGCGTTTGCGAATGGCTTGCGCCACAGGCACAATGACAATTGCAGAGCTCGTAAGAAAGCTTGCTGTTGATGCTTCGGTGGTGTTCATCCCATAGATAATGGCGGTGCTGCAAGCATACATCACGGTGCCTAATAAAAAGCCGTAATACAGAGCACGCTTGGTAAGGCGTGACAAACGTCGGCGAAAGATGGCGATGCAGACGATGGAGGCAAGGGTAAAGCGCAGTGCCAAAACCTCAAAGGGCGGAATGGTGGCACCACCAATTTTTAAGAGGACATAGGACAGACCCCATGCCATCGTAATAAGAAATAAGAGAAAATTGGCCATTGAGCGTGACATTCCAACACGATGCACGCGTTGTGCTAGAAATGACATGATAGAGAACTCCTTTTTTTATAATAATTTCTATGAACGCTGTGGTTTCTTTTGCACAGAAGAAAGAAACACACTAATAAGCACGAGGGCTGCTCCAATGGTATCCTGGACGGTAAACCAATCTCCCATTAAAAGGAAGGAGAAGATTGCGCCAAAGACCGGCTCCATGGCAAAGATAAGGGCGGTAAATTCTGCACTGGCGAAGCGTTGTGCCACCGGCTGGCTGACAAAAACAAAGACGCCGTTGACAAGAGCGAGGACAAGAACGGTGGTCCATGGTACCACGCCATTGGGAATGATCGGGGTATTAAAGAGCAGCATGCAAATGATGCCCAAAATTGCCATCACTACCTGCTGCAAGACGCCGATGAGGATGGCGTCTTCCTTACGCGCCATGGCACCGGTAAAGAGAATGTGCAAGGCGTAGGCAATGGCACTGGCGATGCAGAGCACAGCGCCGATAGATAGAGTGAGCCCATCTTCTAATGAGAGCAAGGCAATCCCGATGGTGGTGCCGATGGTACCAAGGATGATGCGCTTGTCGGGCAAATGGTGTGTCCACAGTGCCAACAGCAATGGGACAAAAACAATCTTGGTACTGGCAATAAAGGTCGCTGTCGAGGCATCGGTCGTTTGCACACCATAGACCATGGTGGTGCTGCCTATAAACATCGTGATTCCTAAGACCGTGCCGTAAAGGAGCGCGCGGGCATTGATGTGGGCAAAGCTCTTGTGAAAGATGGCCACGCAGATGAGGGAGGCAATGGTGAAGCGCAAGGCAATCAATTCAAAGGGTGGAATGGTCTGCGCCCCTATTTTGATGACCACATAGGAAAGTCCCCACGCCATGGTGTTGAAGATGAGTAAAATGGTTGCCGCTTGCGGCGATAAGCCAACGCGGCGAATGCGTTCTGTTAGCATAAAAAGGCCCCTTCTTTCCTTAGTGTATAGACACTAGTATAGCAAATCTCATAAAAACTGTAGAGGTTGTAAGATGACGATTTTAGCGGTTTCTTTCATATATTTATTGCGATGGAAACGGTGTGACTTGCATTGCACGCTGACCGCGGTATAATAAAGCCACGAAAGGGAGGTATTATTCATGAGCGAAGGCGCAAATCGCGGACAAGTGATTGTTCGTACCAGTCTCATTGGCATTTTAGCCAATGTACTGTTGGTTATTTTTAAAGCATTGGTCGGCATGGCAGCAAACTCTATTGCGATTATATTAGATGCGGTCAATAACCTCACCGATGCGCTGTCCAGCGTGATTACCATTATTGGCACACGTCTGGCGAACCGTGCACCGGATAAGGATCACCCGATTGGCCATGGACGACTGGAATACATCACCACCATGGTGGTAGCAGTCATTATCCTTTATGCCGGCGTGACAGCCTTGGTAGAATCGGTAAAAAAGATTATTCATCCGGTAGATGTCAACTACTCCACACTGACCCTTGTTGTGCTTGTGGCAGCGGTGGCTGTGAAGCTCATTTTGGGCATTTATGTGTCCAATCAAGGGAAGCGTGTACGTTCCGGTGCGCTCGAAGCCTCCGGCATGGATGCCCTCTATGATGCTGTGATTTCAAGCTCGGTGCTTGTGGCGGCGGTGATTTATGTGCTCACCGGTTGGAGCATCGAAGCATGGATTGGTGTAGCGATTGCGGCGTTTATTATTAAAGCCGGCGTAGAACTGATTATGGATGCGGTCAATGCCGTGCTAGGGGAACGTGTGAACAGCACGCTCTCTAAGGCCATCAAGAAAACCGTTACCGAAGAGCCGGGGGTTATGGGAGCCTATGACTTATTTTTGAACGATTACGGTCCGGAAAAATACTTTGGTTCAGTACACGTTGAGGTGGACGAAAACATGACCGCTTCGGAAATTGACGTCATGACCCACCACATCAAAGATCGGGTCATGCAACGCCATGGTGTGATCCTCACAACCGTCGGTATTTATGCGTACAATACCACCGATGAAGAAGCTGTTTTAAAGCGTGAAGCAGTACGCAAGCTGGTGATGGCCCATGAAGGTGTGTTACAAATGCACGGCTTTTATGCCAATGAGGAAGACCGCGTGATGCACTTTGATGTGATTATATCCTTTAGCGTTGAAGACCGCGATGCCCTCCATCAGCACATCATCGAAGATGTGAAGCGTCGCTATCCGGATTGGGACGTGACCACGAACCTCGATGTGGATTTGAGCGATTAAGGAGGTCATCATGGAAGGGCAACATTGGCGTGAGAAGGACTGGCTGTGTCATCTGTATGAAGGGGAGGGGTCGCTGCCCTTGGTGGTGGTACCGTATTTGCAAGGTGACGGGCAGTCCTTAAAAACAGCATGTACCTCTCTCAAAACGCCACCGTTTCACTTACTTGTTGTCAATCACGATGATTGGAACGACGTGTATTCGCCGTGGCAGTTGCCGTCGCCCTTTGAACAGGGCGTGTCTTTTCGTGGGGAGGGGGCTCAAACCCTCGCCGCTCTCACTGATACGGTGTTGGTACAAGCAGACGCGCGCTTGCAAGGAAGCGTCGATGCGCGCGCTCTTGTGGGCTACTCGATGGCAGGGCTGTTTGCCCTCTACGGTGCTGTGGTCAGTGAAACGTTTTCCATGGGGGCGTCGGTGTCCGGCTCTTTGTGGGCAGAAGGGCTGGAGCATTTTTTACGAGCATCACTTCCGAAGGCACCTCTCACTCATTTCTATTTTTCTTTAGGAAGCAAGGAGCGCAAGAGTCGCAATCCTGTGTTGGCACCTCTTGCGGCACATACTGAAGCGGCGGCACACATGCTTGAGGCCGCCGGCATTCAAACGGCCTATGAAATCAATCCCGGCAATCACTTTACCGAGCCAGATGTGCGGACGGCGCGCGCCATTCGGTGGCTATTGACGGCACAGTGAAAGTCTCATCCAAAGACAGCCAATGAGGCTGTCTTTTTTTATGCGTCACCTTATCGTATTGAGAATAGTCTGACAATGTCGTATAATAAAGTATCAAATGAATTTCGAAAAAGGAGGTGCTTTCCATGAAGACGAAAGTATCGAAAAAGGTTTTAAGTGCCGTTTTGAGTGTGCTTTTGCTTGGCACTCTTTTTCCTTTCACCGCATTGGGTGCAGGATTTAGTGATGTGCCAAAAGATGCGTGGTATGCCGAAGATGTAGACTATGTGCAAAGCCAAGGGCTGATGACCGGCACAACGGCGACCACCTTTTTACCAAAGATGTCAACCACGCGTGGGATGATTGTTTCTGTATTGCATCGCATGGCAGGTGCGCCGACCCTTGAAGGGTCTTGGGGCTATCCGTATAGCGATGTTAACAGCAAGGCCTATTATTCCCAGGCGGTATACTGGGCACGTGCGAAGGGGATTGTGAGTGGCTATAGTGTCGACAAATTTGGACCAAACGATTCGATTACTCGCGAACAGCTTGCGGCCATGCTTCATAAATACAGCAAATACATGGGCATGGATGTGAATGTTGGCGGCAATCTCTATCACTTCAATGACAGCTACCTCGTGAGTAGCTGGGCATGGGATGCCATGCGTTGGGCGGTGGCGGAAAACATCATCGGCGGAGATCAAAAGGGCAATCTAAATCCACAAGGAAAGGCCACCCGTGCGGAAGTTGCCAGCGTGTTGGCACGTTATGTAAAGAATCAAGATAAAGCCCCTTCTGAGGACACCTTACCGGGCACCTATCCAAAGAAACTGGCATTTTCTAGCGGAGCCGGAGGCTGGGCCACCGAATTGACCCTCTATGCCGATGGCAGCTTTGAGGGCGAGTATTACGATTACGATTTGGGTGTGACGGATGTCTATCCAAATGGAGTTTGCAGCTATAACAGCTTCCACGGTCGTTTTGCCAATATCACCCAACGTGATGCCTATTCCTATACCATGACCTTGGAAGAATTTCATAATGATTCCATTGGTGATTACGTCGCCGATGGCATCGGTTACGAGGCAGTTTCATGGCCATACGGCTTAGACAATGCCCAGTATAACGGCGTAAGCAAAAACTTCGTATTCTATGTGCCAAACACGCCGGTTACCAATGTGAGTAACGATTTTCAATCTTGGTGGCCGGGTCGTTTTGACACCGTAAAGCCACAAACGCTTAATTATTATGGTATTGAAAATGTTGAAACCGGCTACGGTTTCTTTGGCTAAACAAAAAAAGCCATCCGCAAATAGCGGATGGCTCAGACTGTATAGAAACCCTAATTTCGGCCGAGCCGAAATTAGGGTTTCGTCTTT
>USCP01000134.1 GCA_900553245.1 uncultured Peptococcaceae bacterium | reverse complement strand
CATTGGCGCATACTGCCTCTCCGCTGCCGTAACCTTGGCTTGCTTGACCACTGCTGTTGGTTTGAGCGTAACCTCCGGTCAATACTTCAACGAACTTTCCGGTGGTCGTTTGAGCTACAAGCTCGTTGTAGTCATCACTGTTGTGGTATCCTGCTTGATTTCCGTACTCGGCGTTACCACCATCATCAACTTGGCAGTACCATTCCTCTACTTGGTATACCCAGTGCTCATGGCATTGACCGTTTGCACCTGCTTGGATAAGTTCATCAAGAACAAAAATGCCTACATCGGCGCAGTTATCGGTGCATTTGGGATTAGTATCATCGATGCCCTCGGAACTTTGAGCGGTCTCGGGATCACCAGTGCTTGGATTGATTCCTTACTTGCTTTTGAACAAAAGCTCCCACTCGCACAATTCGGCTTGGCTTGGGTGGTTCCTGCCATCGTATTGGCAATCGTTGCATCCTTCATCCCACGTCGTAAAGACACCAGCGAAATCGTATTCGAAGTATACGATGAAGGCAAGAGCAACTAATTTATTCACTCAAAAACAGACGCTTCCCTGATGGGAAGCGTTTTTTTATGCTTTTTCCTTCTTTGTTCATTTTTACAACAAACTCCCTCGAACTGTCGTAAATTTAACAGAATCTTGTCATTTTTTTACCAATTCAAGCTATATCCCCCAGATTCTTTATGATATACTAGGTAAAAATTCAGATTTTATTAAATAAATGTAAAGGACTGAGGACCATGCTCAAAAAAATGGCCTTTTCCATCGATGATCCAATGATGGATATGAAAATTTCCGAATTAGGGGAGCTTTTGGGCACCCTGCAACGACAACTAAAGGACACTGACCGCAGCTTACTCATTGTTCTTTCCGGTTGGGAGGCCACCGGCAAGGGGCAAATTTTAAATGACCTTGTCCGCGAAATGGACCCACGCTATTTCCACTTGACCCAATTTGCAGATGCGACAGAGGTCGACAAAAAGCATCCGATGCTTTGGCGCTTCTTTCAATCCTTTCCAATTCACGGTCAAGTAGGCATTTTTGACCACAGCTATTACCGCGAACTCATGCGTCATCCCGATATCAACGATGTGGACTATATGCATGCTATTCGCGATATTACCTTCTTAGAACGTCTGTTGACCGACGACGGGTGCTTAATTGTTAAAATCTTCTTAGACCAAAGCAAGGAGCACATGGCGCACAATATTGAGGAAATCTCCAACGATGAAAACCGTCGTTGCATGCTTTCGGAGTTTGACCATCATCAGCTCAAGCATTATGATAAATTCCGTCACCATTTTGAGCGAATCATCAATAATACGTCCTCCCTTTCCTGCCCATGGCGCATCATTGAAGTCGGACCGGATAAAAAACGGACCTCCCAGCAGGTATTGGTCACCATCATCCACAGTTTGGAATGGCATCTCAATACACCGGCGCCATCTTGTACGCAACCATTGCCACCAACCATTACCCGTCCGTTGGATTTGGTGGATATGACCATGGCAATGACAGAAGAAGATTATCGCAATCAATTGCGTCCGTTGCAAAAGCAGGCGGCAGATTTGCTCTATCAGCTTTACATGCACAAAATCCCAACCATCGCCGTTTTTGAAGGCACCGACGCTGCTGGGAAAGGTGGTTGCATCAAGCGTCTGACGCGCCTGATGGACCCACGCAGTTATCAAGTGGCAACAACCGCCGCCCCAACAAAGTTTGAGCTTTCTCACCACTATCTCTGGCGTTTCTATCAAACCTTCCCAACCCCGGGTCATCTCACTATTTACGACCGCAGTTGGTACGGACGTGTAATGGTAGAGCGCATTGAGGGTTTTACACCGGTTGAGCGTTGGCAGGAAGCCTATTCTGAAATTAACGATATGGAACAGTCTTTGGTCGAAGACGGTTATGTGATTTTGAAGTTCTTGCTTGTCATCGACAAAAACGAGCAGCTTGCACGTTTCAGAGAACGTGAAAACACGCCTGAAAAGACTTATAAGATCACCGATGAAGACTGGCGCAACCACGAAAAATTCGACGACTACACCGATGCAATGAACGATATGATTGTTCGCACATCAACCATTCATTCACCATGGACGATTATCCCAAGCATGAATAAGCAATATGCACGTATTGAAGTCTTAAAACATTTTATCGAGGCCGCAACAAAGGCATTGGCTAAAAAAGGCATCACAATTCGCCTTGAAAAGGACGCAAACAAGGCATTAAAGGAAGACACTGCTGTAAGCACAGAAAAAAAGAAGGAGGACTAATCCATGACTACCACAAATGACAATGAACAAAACGTTCCTGAAACCAACGAGCCTTTATACACCGCAGCTGACGAAGAAAATGTTGCCCCAGCCGCTGAAGAAGTCGCTATTCCTTTAGGCGGCGACTGTCTCGAAGAAGAGACTGTGTCGGTTAGCGAAGCAACAGAAGCGCCTATCAGCAAGGAAGCTGTTGAAGAAGCTGTTAGTGAAGACTCCGAAAAGGCCGACGAGAAAAAAGAGAAAAAGAAAAAAGATAAGAAGAAGCTTTCTAAGAAAGAAAAAAAGGCCAAGAAGAAGGAAAAGAAAAAGGCCGAAAAGAAGGCAAAAAAAGAAAAGAAAGAAAAAGCTAAAAAGAAAAACAAAAAGGATAAGAAAAAAGATAAAAAGAAAAAATAAGCGTCTGTAACGCACAGGTCAAATTCCTGTCACTCACTCCTTTTTTTGATTGCTCCCCCCTCGCCTGCTGCTTCGGCGGCAGGCTTTTTTATGCAAGCTTACTTGGACAGTGTGCTATAATAGACACAATCCACGCGCAAGTCTTGCACATCTTATGCTTGAAAGGAGCTTTGTTTATGCAGCACTTTATTCCCAATACCGCACTCGTCTGCGAAGGCGGCGGTATGCGTGCCGTGTATACCGGCGGCATGGCATCTGTCATGCTTGAGGAAGGCATTAAATTTCCATATGTAACCGGCGTCAGCGCCGGCACCACCATTGCTGTCAATTATGTCATGCAAAACATTGAACGCATGCACGACGGTTTTATCGATCTTTCTTCTGATCCGGACAATGTCGGTATTAAGCCTTTATTGCGTGGTGAAGGCTACTTTAATTCCTTTTCCATCTACGAGGAGGCTTTCTACGAAGAAGAGGATATGGACGCCAATTGGCGCGCTTTTCACGATAGTGGCGTCGAGGTGGCACTCAGTGCCTTTAATCAGGATACCGGTGAAATTCGCTATTGGCACCAAGCGGATATTTCAAGTTACCGCGACCTCATGCGTATTTGTCGCGCCTCAAGCTCCCTTCCAATGATGATGCCTACCACCTACATCGACGGGGTAGGCTATGTAGACGGCGGGATGCGCGAATGTTTTGTCATTCAACCGGCAATAGATGCAGGGATTGAACGTTTTGTCATTCTTCCGACCCATAAGCGCGGCTACCGTCGCGAAACTTCCACCAGCGAAAAGCTCGCCAAATATTTTTACCGCGAGCATCGAAAGGTGGCAGAGGCCCTAAAAATTCGCGCCGAACGCTATAATATTCAAATGGAACTCATCGAAAAAATGGAAGCCGACGGTCGCGCCTTGGTATTATATCCTGAAACCATGCCGGTAAGCCGTACCGATCACGAACGTGAAATTCTTGAAACAACGTGGGCCCTCGGACGCGAACAAGCAAAAAATCATATGGAAGCGTGGCTTGATTGGATGCACCATGCGTAAAGGCAATAGCAAAAAACTATAAATTTAAACATTCACTTAATCCCCATAGCCCTCGTAGGGTATGGGGATTTAAACTTTGTGAAATTTTGACTTTGTCCATCATACAAAGTCACCGCCCTTAATCGTCCTCTTGTCGCAAACTTTTGCGCGTTAATCGCGGATTTTTCAACGTTTTTTCAATAAAATCTACAAATAATAGAATAAAAAGCGAATCTTATTCTAACGTTTCGAACGGAATTTATTTTTAGTATAAATTATCAGACTGTTTAGAAAGCACAGAAAATATTGACGAACAGAGAAATTCGCACTATACTCCATTTACAACAACAAATAAAACATCGAAGCAAAAAATTCAGAAATGATTTGAACGATAACGAATGAGATAAACATGTAAGGAGGAATTACGATGGGTGTTTACGTAATTACGGGTGGCGGTGCCGGGATCGGTTTAGCTGCCAAGCAACAGCTCGAAGCAGAAGGCAACGAAGTTTTTAACATTGACTATAAAAACGGTGACTTCGAAGCAGACTTGTCTACCTCTGAAGGGGTTACAGCCGCTATCGAAGAAGTTAAAAGACGTTACCCAGACGGGATTGACTGCCTGATTTGTAATGCAGGGGTTGGCCCAACCGCACCACCAAAAGTTATTTTCTCTTTGAACTACTATGCAGCGATTGAATTGGCAGAAGGCCTTCGCCCTCTCCTCAAGATGAAAAAAGGCAACTGCGTCATGACCGCTTCCAACTCCATTACCAACGCCACCGTGCGTTTGGACTGGGCACACGTTTTAAACCATGTGCGTAATAAGGACCGCGGCTTCGACCTCGCTGAAATCGCGCAACCGGAACAAGCACCATCCTGCTATAGTACCTCTAAATTTGCTTTGGCACGTTGGGTACGCCGCATGAGCGCCTCCTGGGCAGTTGACGGTCTCCGCCTTAATGCGGTTGCACCGGGGAACACCACCACTGCAATGACCAAAGGCCTCACCGAAGCACAACGCGATGCGGCATTGGTTATTCCAATTCCTACCCGCTACGGCACCAGAGAATTCTTGGATGCAGAGGAAGTTGCAAACGGGATCACCTTCTTGGCTTCTAAGAAAGCCAGTGGGATTAACGGCATCATTCTCTTCGTAGACGGTGGGATTGACGCACTCTTACGTTCTGAAAGATTCTAATTAGGAGGGAACGGATATGACTGTAACAGAAATGACCTTATTGGAAAAATTTATTGACTGTTTAAGATGCGGCGACAATGTTGGCATGGCTGACCTTTTTGATGACCACGGGGTCCTTCATGATGCATCTTGGCGCAAAATCGGCTACGATACCGTTCACCTCTGTGGGAAAATGGCGGTGGAAATGATGTTCCACCATAAGTTCGGGATGAACAAGGGCCCATTTAAAATCAGTGGTGTCACCTTTACCGACGAAAACGTGGCTTGGTATTTTATCGTTTATAACGGCATTACCGTCCCTGTCGTGGCTTATCTTTCTTCCGTGACTGACGAAGGTAAAATTGACCGTTTAAATATTCTCGCAATGTAAAAAACCTCCATACAAAAGTGCTTTCCTGTAAAAACAAGGGCCAGAGGATCCCCCTCCTCGGTCCTTGTTTTTTTATACGGCGAATTTACAATCTAAGTGCAACATAAAAAAATGACTCATAGAACTTCTGGTA
>USCP01000133.1 GCA_900553245.1 uncultured Peptococcaceae bacterium | reverse complement strand
AAAGACGAAACCCTAATTTCGGCTCGGCCGAAATTAGGGTTTCTATACAGTCTGAAGCACCTTGCAAACGCAAGGTGCTTTTCTTTTTTGGTATAGTTATTGTTGATTCTGAGTCGACTGATTCTGCTTGAGTTCCTTACGTAAGGCAGCCACTTCATTTTGCAATGCCTTGATTTCGTTAGAAAGCGTCAACCGTTCATCGCGCACACGCATGAAAATCAAGCAAAGCATTAGTGGTATAAACAAGGTATACAACAATGAAATCATTTTATTTCCTCCTCTTTATCATTCCATCACGAGCACCGGTGCTTCGATGTTTCCTTGGATATAGTCGCTGTAATTCTTTTCGCCAAGGTCGTCGGCACGGCGCAGCGCCTTAAAGCAATAGTCTTTTTCCCAATCCGCGCGGCTCGTTTCCGGCCCAATCAGTGTTCTAATGGCATCCGTAGGCGCACCGTTTGAAAAGATGATGTTTTCAATACGCCAATCGCCATCGGTTTTCTGCAAAATATAGGCTTCGACCACATTTTTATAAAGCTGTGGTTGCACATTACCGATATAGCCGACATTCTCATTACGACTGACCACTGCCATGGCCCAATCGCCACGAATACGTACCTTATCAATATCAAGGTTGAAATAGGCACTGCTGACATTGACGCCGAGGTTTGGGTGCGCAAACAACTCCACCAAGGTGCGAGCGTTGGCTTCCTCATAGATGCCGTCGCTGACAAAACAGTCGCGTGGCACCAATCGCCATTCACCGCTGTACAGAGAAGCAAAATAGGTGCTGTTAACATCGGCAAGGAGGGTGCGAATCTTCCCCATGTTGGAAAATTTAAAACGCTGTGCAAGGTTTTCTTCCTCCAAACCCATCTGCACATGGTATTGAAGTTTTTCCGGCGTAAATGCCTCACGGCTCTTTTCGGTGCCCATCAGCACATAAGTGCCATCCTCGGTGCGGGTATCGGCAATATGTGTGGCAAGCGCATCGAGATCCTGATTTGGTTGAGCTTCAGTTTTTTCAGCAATGGTTTCGGGTGCAGTTGCCGCCACACGCTCTTTCCAAACGTCGTAATCGGTATAGTTCTTGCCGTCATTGGCATAGCTGCTGCGTTTAAGCGTGGTATAGGCATAGGTGGTGTCCCAATCGTCGGGAGTATCGCTTTCGCAAAGGGCTTCAAAAACAGCATTGTCAATCCCACCGGCGGTCGAGATAATGTTGCTATACACCCAATCCTTCTGCCCCATGACCCAAAAGATGACTTTCGATTCCTCCAGCTCAGGCTTGTCGGAATGGGGGTGCTGGATGCGGTAGCTACACACCACCTTCGCCACATCATCCTGTACGTCGATATCGTGGAAGGTTACATAAAAACGTTCTTCACCCGAACCGGCACTCACTAGAGGCCCATCAATTTCCGCATAAAGCGTCGCATAGCGGGCGTTCATTTCATCGGTGAGCCCCGGTTGCTTGGAGCTCATCCCTTCGGCAAAAGTCGTATAGTGCTGATAGGTCTCATACAGACGCTCCATCTCCAAAAACAGCGTACGCTCCTCCAGCTTCTTTTGATTCGGCGTCAGAGCGCCTTGTTCCAGTATGGCACTGTCGTCCACATAAATCACCTGCTCATCGTGAAACATGTGCTTGCTGTATCGCTCCTCATCGGGATCAACCTCGGGCTCCGGCCAAAACAGCCATGCGGCACACAGTGCCAACACCACAGCCACCACCGCACCGATTGCCAAGTGCTTCTTTTTCATGGGTCTCCCTCCTTTGCTTTCAACAAATATGTCTTTCTTATTCTATTATATCGAAGCAGATGCCCCGCTACAATCGCGCCACAGCACCATAAGGCAAGATTAAAGAAAGGTTAGGATTTTATACAAATAGGTGTTCATTTTTTCGTCTTCCCCTCGATTATTAAGAAAATATTTATAAACGTACACCCACAGCATGCTACAATAGAGCCAAGAAGAATCGTTCAAAAAAGGAGCTGGAACCATGGCAGAGCATATTTTGGTGGTGGATGATGAAAAGGATATTGCCAACTTGGTGGCAGTCTATCTCAAAAACGAGGGCTTTGATGTGACCACCGCCCTCACCGGTAAGGATGCCCTTGCCCATATTGACCGCACCCGCTTTGATTTGGCGGTGCTCGATGTGATGCTGCCGGATACAGACGGCTTCAAGCTGTGTGCCTACATCCGCGAAAAGTACCAATATCCCATCATTATGCTCACCGCCAAGGGCGAAGCCCAAGACAAAATCAACGGTCTTGCCACCGGCGCCGATGACTATGTCACCAAGCCCTTTCTGCCCCTCGAGCTCGTGGCAAGGGTCAAGGCTCAGCTTCGCCGATACAAACGTTACAATGCCCCTGTCCATCAAGATCCTCTTCTGCAAAATCGCGGGCTTGTGATGAACATCGACACCCACGAGTGTACCCTAAACGAGGTACCCCTCACGCTGACACCGACGGAATTTTCTATTCTCAAGGTGCTATTACAAAACGAAGGGGCTGTGGTCAGTGCCGAAGATATTTTTCGCACCATTTGGCCCGAGGAGCACTACACCAAAAACAACTCCATCTCCGTACACATTCGCAAACTCCGCGAAAAAATGAACGATTCCTTTGAAAACCCGAAGTACATCAGAACCGTTTGGGGGTGTGGATACAAAATTGAAAAATAGATCCTCTCGCTTTCTCCTCATTACCGCCGCAGTGGGACTGGTCTGGGTGCTGGGCGGCTATCTTGCCCTTGATACCGGCTTAAGTGGCGCCATTGCCGACTGGTTTGAAATTCACTTCATGATTGAATACGGTGGCTGGAAGGACGAACAAGGCCATATTGTCTACTATCGCCAACCACACTGGACGGCTGTCAAACAAGCCCTTCTCCCCGCTGCATTGGGTATTCTCGTCATAGTGATTGCCTTGCTCGCTTTGGTCAATCACTACTGGACCAAAGCGCGCTTGCGCCAAGCCACCGCCGAAATTAGTGGCCTCATGGAAGAATTCATGCACACAGGCAAAAGTGCTTCCTTGGTCTTTCCAAAGGAATACGGTGACATTGCCGTGCAAATGAGCGACATTCGCAACGACATGGAGCACCACGAACGCCTACTACGTGAGGAAGAAGCACGAAAAAATGACCTCATTACCTATCTCGCGCATGACCTCAAAACACCGCTGACCTCCATCATCGGCTACCTGAGCCTTCTACAAGAAGCGCCGGATTTGCCAACGGAGCAGCGCATCAAGTATGTAGACATCACGCTAGAAAAGGCCCAACGCTTGGAGCATCTCATTAACGAATTCTTTGACATCACCCGCTACAATCTGCAACAAATGCAGCTTGAGGTGAGTGACACCGACTTGAGCTATATGCTCATTCAACTTTCGGATGAATTTTATCCGTTACTTGAACGTCACGGTAACCGCATCGCTCTCCATGCAGCGGATCATCTTCATCTTGTATGCGATGCCAACAAAATGGCACGAGTGTTTAACAATTTGCTCAAAAACGCCATCACCTACAGCACGGCGGACACAGTGATTGACATCACTGCCGAAGAATCCGCAGATGCCCTCACCATCGCCTTTAGCAACGAAGGGCCAACAATCCCCGCCGAAAAGCTGGCACAGCTCTTTGACAAATTTTTCCGCGTGGATGAATCCCGCTCCACCCAAACCGGTGGTGCCGGCTTGGGGCTTGCCATTGCCAAGGACATCGTCACCGCCCACGGTGGCAGCCTGACCGCTAAAAGTGCAGACGGTCACACCACCTTCTGCGTGCGTCTGCCTCGCATGCCGCACCAAAGTGCATAAGAAAATCCCTTGCAGCCATGCTGCAAGGGATTTTTTGTTGCTGTTTACCACTCAAAGTGAACGGGATACAGCACCTCATGGAGTTGGTCACCAACCATGTTAAAGGTGATGGCATGTGCGATGTTGTCGCCTTGACATTGGCTAAAGTCTTTGATGACAAATGCATTCTTTGCAATCGCCGCTTCCGGGCCATCATCTCCCATGGCGCGGAGCACGTCACCGTTTTTGTCTTTGGTGGTGGCAAGGGTGCCTTTTTCCACGTTGACGATGGTCAAATCATAGGCATCGCCTACACCGTACACCTTCAAGGCGAAATGGTTGTCATCCAGTCGAATCGGAATGTCGAGTTGATAGTTGCCTTGTGGCACATTCATTTGATTGGCATCGATGTCATAGCGCCATTCGCCCTTTTTGAGGTCGTAGCACCACAGAGTGCTTGGGTTGAGGGTCCATTCATCCGGCGCACCACCCGGTACCGGATTTGTATTTTGCGTGCCGGAGGATGCAATCATCACGAGGGTATCGCCGTAGATTTCCGGCACATTGAGGTTGTAGCCACGTCCGACCGGCTTCTTGTCACCGGTTTTGAGATCATAGTAATACACATCCGCAATGGAGGATTCTCCATTGCCGCGAAGATTCACAGCAACGGCGGCATAGTTTCCACCCACAGTCACATGGCTATAATAAAGCCCCTTTTCCATCTTGTCCGGAAGCATCAACTCATGCAGGATACGAGTTTGCCCGAGGGTCACATCATAGAACTTCACGGTTAATTGTCGTTTTTGCGGTTCAAGCACGCTCCAGATGAGCTTACCATCCTGATAGGTGGCGTCGCTGAGTTGGTAATCCGCATTGATATTCAGAGGGAATTCATCCACACAGACTGCTTTAGCACCGTCCTTGCGTGGTTGAACATAGAGATAGGGGCGGTCATCGGCGGTCGGTTTCCCGATTGGTTCCTCTTGCCAAGCGATTGCCAAATCATCATAGGCGTAGGCATGGCGTTGGGCGCGTACCGCAAAGAGCTTATAGCCTTCATGCAACGGTGTAATCCACGGTTGGCTGCCCTTGTCGATTCGCAAAAGCGCCCCGTCCTTTGTCACCTCGGAAATAATACTGTCCTGCACATCCACGGGTTCGCGATTGTCCTCGGCACCAACCCCGCTATTGATTGGAATTTCATACGGAATCGGCTGTTTGCTCACCGTCGCATCCAAGAGATCATTAAAGCGGGTGTAGTCAAAGGTGGCGCGAACGCGGCCAGCGGCGCTGTCCCACTCCACCTGTCCGAAGGTTTCCATCAAAGGCCGCAGTGGCAACCAGAGCTGTTCATCCTTGAAGGTCGCAGGAACCGGTAAGGTCACCTTTTGGTCGTTCACCAAAAGCGTCTTTTTCCCCACCGTCCCTTTGATGGTGACGGTTTTGTCGTCGTTGGTGAGAGTAAAGTCATTCTTTTCCACGTAAACATTGAGCATCATCACATCGCGAAGGTTGTCTTGGGCGAGCATGGTGGTGCCATTTACAATCTTGACCCCTTCATCCACCATGTGTCCGTTAATGTCCACCGTTGCGGCTGAAGCACTCT
>USCP01000132.1 GCA_900553245.1 uncultured Peptococcaceae bacterium | reverse complement strand
TTTCAATAAAGGTATCTACCCCATCGGCAATCATTGTACGCACACTCTCTTCCCAGCGAACCGGTGAGGTCATTTGAGCAGCGAGGGTAGCCTTCAAATCCTCTCCGTACGCCTTGCCGTTAAGATTGGCTATCACAGGCATCTTAAGCGGTGCGACTTGCCAATCTTTTAAAGCATCCGCAAAGGCAGCACCAGCTTCCGCCATAAACGGTGAATGGAAGCCGCCTGCCACTTTAAGAGGCAACGCACGCCCACCTGATTGTTTCACAGCATCCTTAAAATTCGCCATGAGGGGTTCTTCCATTGCTACACTCACATTACCGACGCAATTGTAGTTCACTGGATACACACCTTCAAATTGGTGACAGATGGCTTCAACCTCCTCATGGGAAAGTTTCACACCGGCAGCCATTGCTGTCGGATGGGCTTCAGCCGCCTCCTGCATCAGCGCACCACGCTTGCACACAAGAGCAAACAAACTTTCAAAGGATGCTGCACCTGCCACGGTAAGAGCGCTCAGTTCGCCAAGGGAAAATCCGGCAACCACATCCGGCGTCACGCCTTTTTCGATGAGTGCTTGTGCGATGGCCACTTCAAAGGCAAACATGCAGGGTTGCGTATTTCGTGTTTCCTTGAGCACTGCTTCATCGCTATAAAAGCACTGTAAGAGCGTTTTCGAGCGCTCTTTTTCTGCGCGCTCAAAAATCTCCTTTGCGGTATCGTTTTGCTCGTAATAGTCCAGTCCCATGCCGCTATGCTGTGCACCTTGACCGGCAAAGACAAAGGCTATTTTACCCACTTGGTCGCTCCTTTCTAAATGGCTTCGCCACCGTTTACAACATACGCAACCATACCAGCTGCCGGCTCCTCTTTGGTCACCAATGCCGCCGATTGGCCACTCATAAAGCACCCATTGTCACTGTCGCCTTCCTTCGCCGCCATGCGCAAACGGCCGGCACCCAGTGCTTCCAATTCTTCATCGGTTGTTGGGCCATATTCCGCTTTTACATATTCGCGCACAAATTTTGTACGAAGACTACGCACCGGATGCCCCAAACGCTGACCGGTTACCGTCGTGCTACGGTCATTGGCTTTAAGGATTTTCTTTTTATAGTCCTCGTGCACCGTACATTCCTTGGCGCTGAGGAATCTCGTCCCCATCTGCACACCGCAAGCACCTAACATAAATGCTGCCGCAAAACCGCGACCATCTGCCACACCTCCTGCAGCAATTACAGGTACAGATACCGCATCACAGATAAGTGGAACCAATACCATAGTGGTTAACTCACCAACATGACCGCCGCTTTCGCCGCCTTCCGCAATCATGGCGTCTACACCGAGACGCTCCATCAATTTGGCCATGGCCACAGACGCCACCACCGGAATAATTTTGATGCCGGCTGCCTTCCAGTCAGCAATGTACTTTGATGGATTTCCGGCACCTGTTGTTACCACGGCAACCTTTTCCTCACAAAGCAGCTGTGCAATGTCGTCCGCAAATGGACTCATAAGCATCACATTCACGCCGAATGGGCGATCCGTTAACTGTTTCGCGCGATGAATTTCTTTGCGAACAACGTCCACCGGTGCATTTCCCGCAGCAATGATCCCAAGACCACCGCCGTTAGAAACAGCCGCCGCAAGCTCGCCGTCTGCAATCCATGCCATCCCGCCTTGAAAAACCGGATACTCAATACCGAGCATACCGGTGATTGGTGTCTGAATCATGGCTTTTCCTCACTTAGTTCTTTTTGATAAAGGTTACAAGGTCACCAACGGTTTCAACCTTTTCGTTCAATTCAATGCTGATATCGAGCTTGTCTTCAAGTTCCATTAAAAGATCTACGGTGTCCAAGGAATCAATGCCAAGGTCATGGAAAGTGCTTTCCATTTTAATATCGGATACTTCACATTCCAAACGATCTGCCAAAAGTTCTGCTACTGCTTCAAATACCATAACTGGGTCCTCCAAGTCTTTTTTCTTTTTTGATTTAAAATGAGAGCGCTTGCTCTCGTCTTATTGATTTCTCAACATCCAGAATTATAAGAGCATCTTGTTGATTTGTCAATAAGAGCACTTCATTTTTACTTTTCCCCCACATTTTAGTGCTCATTCATAATAAAAGTGCTCTCTCGATGGTAATGAGCACACGCGCAAAAAAAAAACACGTAGTGTTTTGAACACTACGTGTTTTAAAGATGCGTTTATCTGATTTTCAATACATCCTTGCCAAGGAATACCAAGAGCCATACCGCAGCCAACACGGCCATGAGCGGCTGCCAAATCCAAAATACCCCGTAAAGGGTTTGGCACCAAAGCATATAAGCTCCGAGGGCAAAGCTCAAGGCAACAATGGCCCACCAGCCAAAATGAGACACCATCTTCGGCATGGAATTAGACACATATTTATCAAGCTCATAAAACACGTATCCTAAGTTGCGTTGTCTTCTTGCTGAATTCCCAGCCAATAATCCATAGGAAATTGCAAGACCAATACCAACTGCAGCAAGCACACAGGCCTGTTGTACCCATGGGGCGTCAAATTTCGCCACCATTGGCAACAGTGCATCAAGAGTCGGTGCAAATCGTGTGCCGGATTCAAGCGCTAAGATAAAAATGGCCGCAAGTGGCGCCACGCCCGTCCCCATTAAACGGAAATGCATATAACAGGTACTTAAAGCAAGAACAAGCCGCAAATGGAATAAAGGCCGGCACTGGTCATGCCTTCGCCGCGGACAAACAAAACCACCAATTGTACCAAAAGCAGCAATACCCCAAGGGCAGAGGCAGCACCAACGAGTACGCCTGCTTGCCACTTCTTCATCCATTCACTCACGCACCATGCCAAAATTGTTACAGCGAAGCACGCAAGAATGGCATAAAATAACACAGTCATTAAGGTATCCATCATTGCACCCCTTTCTTTCTGGCAGTAGGAAGTGCCAAAAGCCCCAAGCCAATCAAAAAGAGAATACCGCCAAGGCCCATCACCTTTGTAAAAATATCCTCTTCAAATAAAAATACTGCACCATCCTCATAAACTTCCATTGGATGGATACGCAGCCCGTCAATTTTCAGAGGCTCGTTTTGACTAATGATTTCATGAAAGGACACCATGTCCGGACGTGTCAGAACCACTTCAAAGGATGCATTAGAAAGTTCCGTTCCATCGCTACCGTTAAAGGTAAGGGTGTAACCATCTTCATTCAATACTGCCACATCACCATGAGACATTTCTACCAACGCATCATTGTTTAAAAAATAAGTGCCGGCGCTGCCAACAAGCATCAAAATTAGCGAGGTATAAATAACTGCCTTTACCAATCCACCGATGCGATGATTTTTTGCCAATGTCAACACCAGAACACCTAAGAATACCACTGCGGTTGCACAAGCCAAGCCCACACTCACAATAGATGGCACCAACCCGGGTGGGCAACAAAATCCTGTGATGACGGCCAACGCGAATAAGCCACCACCTAATAATTGTAAAGATCGTTGAATGTCCACAAAACCACACTCCTCTCAAATTATTAAACCTCAAAAAGCATTCTTTATATCACACACAACATGCATTCACTTCGTTAATAATCACCAAATAATGAACCCACTCGATTCGTTGGCAAGGCTTCTATGCGCTTCATGCAAGCATCCAAGTCCGACTCCTCGTAAAAGACAGCCTCCATGGTTAAACCATCAGCAGCGGCAGTCGGACCAGCCTTGGTACGAAGCCCTGTTTCAAGAGCCTCATCCACACAATCAAGAGGACGGCGTCCCAACGCTACATCAATGGCAGTGCCCACCAAATTACGCACCATCTTTCGAAGGAAGCCATCCCCGACAAAATGCACCTGCCACCAATTATTTTCTACGCATACCTTTGCAAGATACAACGTACGATCAAAGGTTAACACCGTTGCACCACGTCCACAAAAGCCTTGAAAGTTGTGGTAGCCCACTGTTTTTGCAAGTGCCGCCTCAAAAAGCGAGCGATCCATCGAAATCGGTACATGCGTAAAGTACCCATGTCCCATGGCAGGTGGTGTTTGAGCGTTAAAAATACGGTAGCTATACCATTTTCCAATGGCAGACTTTCTTGCATGAAAGTCATCGTCAACGACGCTCACGGCACGCAAAACCAGACTTGGTGGCAAGGCGCGGTTCATTGCATATTGCAAGCGCTCTGCCGGGATGTTACGGCTAGTCTGCAAGTGTGCCACCTGCGCCCGCGCATGCACCCCTGCATCGGTACGGCCGGCACCGTGAATGGTCACACGCTCACTAAATAGGGTTTCAAAAGTTTCTTCTATAACACCTTGGACAGTGCGAAGGTTTTCATCCGATTGACGCTGAAACCCCGAGTAAGCACTGCCGTCATAGCTCATAACAAGTTTATAGGTACTCAAAACGTCACCCACCTTGTTGCAACACCCAAAGCGATAATCACCGCCAATAGAGCAAAGGCACCACGGTCCTCACGCTCATAATGCAACTCATGCAACCGTGTACGCCCTTCCCCGCCATGATAGCAACGCGCTTCCATCGCCATTGCCAATTCTTCGGCACGCTTAATGGCATTTAAAAACAAAGGGACCAGAATCGGTAACAGTGCTTTGGCGCGATTGATTAAGCCACCTTCGTCAAATGCCGCACCACGAGAGGCCTGTGCCTTCATAATTTTGTCGGTTTCATCAATCAAAGTCGGGATAAAACGCAAGGCAATGCTCATCATCATTGCAAGCTCATGGGCCGGTAACCCAAAGCGTTTAAACGGAGACAACAAATTTTCAACCGCATCGGTAAGCTGAATCGGCGTCGTGGTCAACGTCAGCACCGAGGTTGTTAAAATCAACAAGACCAATCGGGTACACATGAAGACGGCTAAACGAATGCCTTCCTTGGTAATGTGAAAAATCCACCATTGCCAAAGAATGGTACCCGGAGTAAAAAACATCTGAATCAACGCCGTAAACACCAAAATAAACAACAGCGGCTTGATGCCCTTAATATAGTATCGAATCGGTACCTTGCTGAGTCCTAATATAGCAAAAACAACAACCGTCGCATACAATAACCCAATCCATTGGTTAATCAAAAAAAGTGCTACCATAATCCCCAACATACCGAAGATTTTAGTACGTGGGTCCAAACGGTGAAGAATAGAATTGCCTTTGACATATTGCCCAATAGTAATATCATTCAACATGGAATGCGCCTCCCTTCTTTTCGAGAGCCGCTTCAATAAGCTTACATGCTTCATCCACATTAAGGGCATTGGTTGAAACATCAAGACCGTTTTTCTTTAGCGCACGCAACAACGCCATCACAGACGGTACACCCAAATGAATACTTTCTAACAAATCAGCCTGATCAAAAACATCGGCGGTGTGACCCTCAATAAACCTTTCTCCGTCGTGTGGC
>USCP01000131.1 GCA_900553245.1 uncultured Peptococcaceae bacterium | reverse complement strand
GAAATGGAGTGATTAACATGAAAATGAAAAAACGTTTAACTGCATTGGCTTTGGCAGCGGTCGTTGGCTTGGGTGCGGTGGCACCGGCGGGGGCTGCGGAGGCGTCTCCGATTCAACCACTTACATATCCAACCTATGTGAATGGTAATGCTGTCAATTTACAAAATTCCATTACGTACGGTGGACATACTTATGTAAAATTGCGTGATATTGGTGCAGTTGCTAATATGGGTATCTACTTCAGAGATCCGGCATTTGGGAATGAAATGGGCGGTGCCGGTGGCGGTCGTTTGGCAGGGCTTCATATTGGCCAGCCATCTTTTATCTATACTCAAAACAACGTTACTGACTGGACAACCGGCGGTGACCCTGTTAAGTATGATAAATGTGTAGATATCACTGGTGTTTACGAAAAATACTATGATGCTGACCAAACTAAAAATTATGCCTATAGTTTTAACGGCAAAACATTAACAGTTCCGGATGGTAACGGAAGTAAGATTATCAATATAAATGCATTTAACTATCAAGGAAGAATGTATGTCCCAGTTGACGACTATCGTGACAAGATTCAGCCATACATGGTTGACATCTGTATGCAATAACTTACACTGTACGATAAAAAACTTCGAGCGTTTATAGGATAGAATGACAAGCCTGTCATTTGAGGGAAATTATAAAGGCGCGATGATGAGGATTTGCAGGGCATAAAAGTAGGGATTTATGCTTCAATAAGAGAAGGTGCGCATCCGTGAAGGGGGTGCGCACCTTCTTTTTGTTATGTGGATTATCAATGAAGATTTAATTTTTTTTTGATAGCACTAAACATATTGATAAAATACAATGTTATGGTATAATTGGAAAAAGAAAGAAAATTTCAAAAATGAGCATAAGGTAGAAAAGAGGTGGCTGTGATGAAAAAGACATTCATTGTTCCCCTTGTAGTCCTCCTGTTATTGGTGACATCGGGTTTGATGGTTGCGGTATATTCGGTAAAACACTTGACCATTGACGATCCGGAACATCCTTTTTCTTGGCAGGGCACAGCATTTTTGAGCACAGAAGCGTATTGCAATATTACAGGCGCTAATAATTGGGTGAAAGAAGCACCTGTCATCATGAGTGATCCTGATAATCCCGGTTCTGTACAGTTGCGTGTTTTGGATGGCAACAGCGCAGTCATAGGCAGTGAAAAAACGCTTGCACCCGGTAAAAGTGTAAGACTCGATACCATTCCAGCCTTAAGCGGCACCTATGTTATTCAAGGAAAAGTCACTGAAAGTGGTGAGTATGGGTTTATAGTCCCTCATGAGCACAAAGAAAAGTTGTATAAGATGTATCAATCCGTGTTTGAATAAATCGCAGACAAGGGGGCGTACATTATTATGCTAAAATGGCAAAAAAGAATGTATGTGTTGCACACTGGCTGATAGCTTTAGAACGGAGGCGGCATGATGAAAGCGATGAGATATATTATTGCCCTTGTATTGTGTGGCGTGGCTTGTTGGCTGAATGCAGCGATGAATGATTGGGATTTGTTGCGTAACTTTATGATTGCACCCATCAGCGCTTATAGTGTCAAGGTGGCGATGCTTGCCATACTGATTTTGCTGGTTGGCTATTGCTGTGGCATCGGCTTTCAAAAAAAGGCAGAAACGACGAAGATCTTTGTGACGGTGTTTCTGGTGCTGATGGCTGTTCATTTAGTGGTGCCTATTTTGGGCGGCACTGTTGTGAGTCACATGGGCGAAACGATGCTTGCTGTCTATGCAAATATGGGCTTAGTGACCTATCTCTCGGCCCTTTTGGCAGGGCTTTCTTTGGGGAGTCGGAAGTGAGGGGTTAAGGTGCGATGATGAGGATTTACAGGGCGTAAAAGTAGGGTTTTATGCGCCAACAAGAGAAGGTGCGCATCCTTGAAGGGGATGTGCACCTTCTTTTCTTGTGCTATTTGTTTATTTTACGGGCGCTTTTGCATGGTTCTCTTGGTGGTATCGGTGACGGTATTTGATAAAATGGAAGCATCAAAGTACAAGGGAGTGAGGGAGATGCGTTTAGGCAATCGATTGTTTCATGCACGCAAGAAGTGTGGGCTTTCGCAGGAGGCGGTGGGTGTGAGGAGGGCGAAGAATGGCGTTTTATTTTTATGGATGTGTGAGCTTGGATGGCTATCTTGCCACCAAGGAGCATGACTTGTCGTGGTTGTATGATACCGGCACCACAGCAGATACCGGTTATGAGGCGTTTTACGAGCAGATGGATATGACGATGATGGGGCGACGTACCTTTGATGAGATTGCCAAGCAGACCAAGCCGTGTGAAGTCTATCCAACGACGGACAATGTGGTGTTTACACATCAATCCCTTGACTGTGAGGGGTTTCGTGCGGTTTGTGCGGACCCTGTGACATTTGTAAAGGCGCAGGATGGGCAGAAAAATATTTGGGTGGTGGGCGGCAATACCATCCTCGCACCGCTTCTTGACGCTGGTCTGGTGGATGTGCTGATCATTCAAGTGGCACCGGTGCTTTTGGGTGAGGGGATTCCGCTTTTTGCCCAAAAGGAGGCCTTGCATCGTTTTCGTCTGGAAAGGGTGCAACAATACGGCCCCTTTGCGGAGCTGGAATATCATAGAATATAAGAAAAGGACTGTCCGAGGCGCCATCATAGCGATTTTTCAACGATAAATATCTTGTCGATTGGTTGTATATTTGCGAGATGCTTTGGTAACCCCGTGTTTTTCGGCGTAACGAATTAAGAATGGTCGAAATTTTATATCTTGTGTTATAGTAGCCATGTGGAAATCCTTCTTTTCATTATCTGTAATGTGTTGGCTTGGTAGCTTTTTCATAACACAGATTCGGGAGTTCGGTTTATTATTTTTACTATGTAACGCATGTATTGTAATCCTACAATAGAAGTTGTATAATAATAGCAACAGAACCCGCCACGCCTCTGATTTTCATGCGCAACCCGGTGGGGGTTTTTTTATTTATGGAGTGTTTTATGTATCAATATCCAAAACAAATATTAACAATAGCGCAGCAGGTACAATCATATATTGATGCAGGAATGTTAATTACTTCTCGTGCGGACGTAGAAGAGGTATTAAGGTCAGTTGGGTTTTATCGTTTGGATTGGAAAGCACATCTAAGTATATAAATGAAACAGAGTTGTATAAAATAGTAAAGCAGACTTAACCAAGCATTGTTAGGCTCAAACCGGTTAGGCTTTCGGTGGAGTGTTACGATAAGCACTTCACCTGTTTTATTTTTCAATCGAAATTCGTGAAGAACCCCCCAAAAAAATAAAAGGACTGTCCGAGTGGGCAGTCCTTTTTGTTGTGTTACATGAATTTGTTTGCGAGATTGTAGAGGGTCACAATAGCAAGAAACATCGCTACGCCGAGATAAAGCAATGCGCCACTTTTATCCGCTTTGTCATGACACTCTTTGGCGCAAATGAGATTAAGGCAAACGATCAACATGAACATGAGCGGCATAGCAATGTCAAAGGAGAGGAGGTGTAGCAGGCTTGCTGCACCTAAGCCAACCCCACAGACGGTGCAGATTATTTTGAGGGTACGCATGATGTGCCCTCCTTTCGGTGTTTCGTTTTAATTTAGACGACAGAGACGGTTTTTCTCTGGCTTGTTGTTTGTGGGTGGTTGTCTAGGCCAAGTACATTGCTGCCATAGCAATGAGACACACCAATATGGTGCCAATGCTAAATACGAGGATGACCTTTCTGACCTGTTGCTTGCCGTTTACGGCGGTATCGATTTGATTGGCAAATAGTGTGCAGAGGATGGCGGCAATTATTAGCAATAACAGGAATGCTTTCATTGTGGTTCCTCCTTTGGGGCAGTGATTGACGTGGCGCAAGGTTGTTAATGCCCTTTGTGTTTTTCAATTCTTTTTTTCTGCTTTAATTCAAACTTTCTAAGGGCGTCGGCTTCTTTTTGTTGGCGAGTTTTTGTTTTTCGCTCGTATTTATTTTGTTCTTGCTGCTTTTTTAAGGCTTGCTGCGCTTTTGTGCCGATGCCCGATTGTTGTGTTTGCTTTTTTGCTTCCCGTTGCATTCTTTTGGGATTGTGTTTCTTTTCTTTGACAACAGCATCGAGGGCTGGGCTAAATTGTAGCTTCGTATAGTGCTTATTGACATAGTCAAGAATCTCGCAATCCTTGGGTTCTGCGCCAAAAATAATTTTTGCGACGGATAGTTGTCCGTTGTCAATGCGTTCAAATACACCCACCCAAAAAGGTTTCTCAAAATAGACGGTTAGTGTTCCAATGACTTTGTTCATCAAAATCCCTCCTAAATAGTTGCTGAACAAAGAATGGACAACCCGGAGGGCAGGTTACTTACCCTATGATTATAGGACGGCTGGGCTACCTACCAGCTCTAGTACATTGATTCATGTACATTGCGTTTTTATCTTTGTGTTTGGAATCAAGCGCATTGCGCATGATTCACTTATATATTGCTCATTCAATTATAGCATAGTGAGAAAAAATAAAAAACGGACTGCCTTCTAGAAGCAGTCCGTTTTATTTTAGATATTTTTCTTTTCGCCTTCCCAGAGGACGGAGATGGTTTTGCCGTAGCGGGGATCGACCCAGTATGGGGCGATTTCGGTGACGGGGTCCATCACAAAGGCACGCTGCATGCAGAGAGCGTGGGGGATGGTGAGGTCCTCGGTGTTCATGAGCAGGTTGTCGTAGTAGATGATGTCGATATCCAAGGTCCGTGGGCCCCAGTGGATGATGCGTTCACGGCCTTCGGCGTGTTCCATATCGTGGATGACGTTCAAGAGTTCGTGAGGGGGGAGCAGGGTTTCAATCATCACGGCGCCGTTGATAAAGGTTGGTTGGTCGGTGTAGCCCCATGGTTCGGTTTCAATCCAGCTGGCGGTCTTTAGGAGGCGCATGTCCGGATGTTGGCGCATCATGTCAACGGCGGCGTCGAGGTGGGCTTGGCAGGGTTCGATGTTGCTGCCAAGGGCGAGGATTACCGGCTTCCAGCTGCGTTCGATGGTGAGCATTGGATAGTCCACAGGAAGTCCAATCGGTGCGGACGGTTTTTTCACGGAAAGGCGCAGGCTGCGGATAAGCGGAAACTCGTGCAAGAGGGCGGTGGCGCAGTATTCGGCGGCGGCTTCGATGAGGTCAAAGGTTTTTTCTTGAAAAAAGGCGGTCAGGCGGTGTGCCAAGGCACCGTAATCCAAGGCGTCGTCTAGGGCGTCGCTAAGACCGGCGGTGCGGGTAGAGAGGCTGCATTCGCAGTCAAGGTAAAAGGTTTGGCCGTTTTCTTTTTCGTGGTCAAAGACGCCGTGGTGGGCAAAGACTTCAAGATGTACAAGACTAATTTTGTCCATGTTTCATTGCCTCCATGTGTGCCACGGTGTCGAGGCAACGGCGATTGATGCGTACATTGTGCACACGGAAGATGCGTGCGCCACCAAGATATCCCATGAT
>USCP01000130.1 GCA_900553245.1 uncultured Peptococcaceae bacterium | reverse complement strand
AGCTCTTGTAATCTACCCCTGCAAGTGCAGCCAATGCAACGATGGCCGCTTCATCTTCCGGCGTACAGGTTGGAGACTTCATCAACAAGGTATCGCTGATGACTGCGGAAAGCATCAAACCAGCGATGTGTTGAGGAATATCCACACCTTGTTCATTGTACATCTTGTAAAGGATGGTCCCAGTGCAACCAACCGCTTCAGCACGATAGTTCAATGGGTCTGCAGTTTCAAAGTTTGCAATGCGGTGATGGTCTACTACGCTCCAAATACGATAGTCACCACGGTCTTCTAGAGATTGTTGCGCTTCGTTATGGTCTACCAATGCGAGCAAGGTGTCTGCATCCGCTACTTCCGCAGCCTTTGCAATCACTTGTGGAGCATCTACCTTGAAGGCATCCAATGCAAATTGGGTTTCTTCGGAAGGTGCACCAAGGGCATAAGCGGTTGCTTCATGGCCAGTTTGATTTAACAAGTATGCATAGCTGATGGCACTTGTAATAGAGTCGGTGTCCGGATTGGCATGACCGAAAACGATAACTTTACTCATAATTTTAACGCCTCTTTCTTTAAACGTTGAACAGCGTAAGAACACGCCGTAAAACGATGATAGTCTACTAATTTATAGTAGCAAATTTTATCTTTTTTGCCTAGATTTATTTATTCTGATTATCAACATGGTACGGCGCTTCTCCACTAAAAAGTTGAGATTGATAAATACCGTAATGTCCACTTATAAAAAACGATGTAATCGCTACAAGAGCAAAAAACGGCATGGCTTGAGCGCTAAATACTTCCGCACCGATAAAAATCGGTGCAAACATGGTTTTCGTTGCAGAGCCAAAAACCGCCACACACCCCATCGCCGCAAAAAGTGCCACCGGCATGCCCATTTGCGTAGCAAAAAATGCCCCAAGTGTCGCGCCGACAACAAAGAGTGGCGTCAACTCCCCGCCTTGGAAACCCGCCGCTAAGGTCACCGCCGTCAACAAGAGCTTTAATAACCAATCACGAAAATAAATATCACCGCCGGTAAACGCCGCAGTAAAAATCTCGTCACTAAGCCCAGAATATCGACCATCCCCTACAAAAAGAAAGACCACCGCCAACACGCAACCAATGATAAAAATTCGCAAACGAGGGTCGTTGATTAAAATCGCAAAATACAGACGCAAATGATTGAGTAACCACGAGAAAATCCAACCGACAATCCCAAAGATAAGGCCGGCGAAAATGGTAATTATCATAAAACGTGCATCCATCGTCGGGATATCACCAATCGGCATGGTCAGCCAATGGCTCTCGCAGTGAAACTGGATACATAAGCAGCAATCAAGGCCGGTACCAAGGCTTCATAATACACCGAGCCCACCACAAGGACTTCTAAGGCAAAGAACGTCGCAGCAATTGGTGTGCCAAAAAGGCCGGCAAACCCCGCCGCCATGCCGCTGGTAACAACGACATGATACTTCGCACCTTTTGGACGAAGCGCCGCAAACTGCATAGAAATGGTTGCACCAATCTGTACCGCCACCCCTTCACGGCCGGCGCTCCCACCAAATAGATGGGTCATCCAAGTGGAAAAAACCGTCAACGGCACCATGCGAAAAGGAATCTTATCTTCCTTTCCTAAGCCCACATCAAAAATAAGCCCCATTCCACGCTGTGCTTTGCCACCGAATTGCATGTTGACAATCATAATAATCAAACCGGCAAAGCCGAGAAATGGAACCAGATAATATAAATGCGCGCTACGAAATTCGTTAATGTACAACAGCCCCATTCCAAATAGAGCTGTCACCACGCCAACATACAATCCGATCAAGCTTGAAGTGACCGCATAAAAAAAGAAGCGCTCCAACATCTCCATACGAGCGTGCCATTCAAAATGAAAGGATCCAACCGAAAGCGCTTTCATATTTCGAGCCACCGAGCGCGGATATTTCCAAATGCACATTTTAAGCTCTCTTAAATCAAACGGATTAAACATTTGTTCACCTCCTTATAGCTGTAATAATCGTTTTTATTCTAACATCTCCAAACCCCGCTCGCAACAGAGTCCCAGTGTCTTTACACCTACAAATCACAAATGATATACTATAGTCAACGCTGACTCTCTACGGAGGTATTTTTTATGCAAAGAATCAGAAAAGCAGTCATTCCTGCAGCCGGTCTCGGCACACGTTTTTTACCGGTCACCAAAGCCGTGCCGAAAGAACTTTTGCCGATTGTAGATATTCCAACCTTACAATATATTATCGAAGAAGCTGCCGCCAGTGGTATCGAAGAAGTGCTCCTTGTGGTAAGCGACCAAAAAGATGCCATCAAGGCGCATTTTGCCGACGCTCCCGACCTTGAAGCCTTCCTGTGCGCCCACGGCAAGGATGCACTCTGCGAACGCATCGCATCCATTCCTTCCATTGTGAAAATTTCCTATATTATTCAAGAGGAACCTCTTGGACTGGGTCATGCAGTCTCTCTCGCAAAGGACTTTGCAAACGGTGAAGCCATTGCCGTTCTTCTGGGTGACGATGTGGTGGATGCGGAAGTGCCATGTTTAAAGCAACTTATTGATATTTATAGCAACTCCGGTGCATCCGTCTTAGGGGTGCAACAGGTGGCACGCGAAGCCATCCACAAATACGGCATCGTCGCACCGAATACATTTGACAATCAGGGCAATTGCACAGTGAAAAGCCTGGTTGAAAAACCGCACGCGGATGAAGCCCCAAGCAATCTTGCTATTATGGGACGTTATATCATCACACCTGCCATTTTCGACATTCTCGAAAACACTGCACCAGGTAAAGGCGGAGAAATTCAACTCACCGACGCCCTAAACACTCTGGCAGCGCAGGAAACCATGATTGCCTGCGATTTCAAAGGAACACGCTTTGATGTCGGCGACCAACTCGGCTTTATTAAGGCAAACATTGAATATGGCCTCAAACGTGACACCATTGCACCTGCCTTAAAGGAGTATCTCAAGGCACTTGTAAAGTCCTTCAATTAGAAAGGGGTATTCACCAATGCCCGACCAAATAAATCTCTTTCAAGCAGCAAGCGCCAATATGGGTCATCAGTCCCATGCACCGCTCGCCGACCGTATGCGCCCACAAAGCCTCGATGAGGTTGTGGGGCAAGAATCCTTGATTGGACCAGGGCGACTTTTGCGTCGCGCCATCGAAAGTAATCGACTTTCTTCTATTATATTATGGGGCACCTCCGGTTGCGGAAAAACCACCTTGGCGTCGGTCATTGCAACCGTCACCAAACGCCCATTCCAACGTCTCAACGCCGTCACCGACGGACTGCCGGAACTTCGCAAACTTATAAAAAAAGCTGAAGAGGAACTTCAACTTTACAACCGTCAAACCATCCTCTTTATCGACGAAGTGCATCGTTTCAATAAAGCGCAACAGGACGGCTTGTTACCGGCAGTAGAAAACGGCACCATTATTCTCATTGGTGCCACTACACAAAACCCTTATTTTAGCATCAATCGCGCATTGCTCTCTCGTTCCTTGATTTTTGAAATGCAGCCCCTCTCCAAAGGCGACATTATCAGTCTTTGCCGCCGCGCCCTCGCCGATCGCGAGCGAGGGCTGGGGCAATATCGAGTTGCTATTACCGATGAAGCCCTCGACCATTTCGCCAATTACTCCCAAGGCGATGCACGCATGGCATTGAATGCCCTCGAGCTTTCCGTTCTTTCAAGCCCGGCAGACAGTACCGGTACCATCCATGTCAATTTGGCGGTGGCTGAAGAGTCCATCCAACGCCCTGCCGTCAGCTATGATGGCACCGGTGATGAACATTATGATATTATCTCCGCTTTTATAAAAAGCATGCGTGGGAGCGATCCGGATGCCGCACTCTATTATCTTGCCAGAATGCTTGACGCCGGCGAAGACCCACTTTTTATTGCCCGTCGCATCGTCATCCTCTCTTGCGAGGATATTGGCATGGCAGACCCACAGGCCTTGGTGGTCGCTCAAAGCGCTGCCAACGCCCTTCAATTTGTCGGTATGCCTGAGGGGCGCATCATCTTAGGCCAAGCCGTGGTCTATATGGCCACCGCGCCAAAGAGCAATGCCTCCTATCTTGGCATTGACAAAGCCCTTGCCGATGTGCGTAAGGGGAAAAACGGCGCCGTGCCAAACCATTTACGCGACGCCCATTATGCCGGCGCCGCCGAGCTCGGACACGGATTAGGCTATAAATATCCTCACGATTATCCGATGCACCAGGTAGAACAGCAATACTTACCGGATTGCCTCGTCGGCACCCATTATTATATTGAAGACGATACCGTCACCGCCCAGAAAGGAACACATCATGAGTAAAGTTGCCGTTGGCTTAAGCGGCGGAGTTGACAGTTCTGTCACCGTCCATTTGTTACAAGAAGCCGGTCACGAAGTAGTGGGGATTCATCTCCTCCTCACACCGGAAAGCAGTCGCGATGCCGATGCTGCCTCCGATGCAAGACGTGTAGCCGACCATTTCGGCATTGAATTTCACATTCTCGATGCCCGCGACACCTTTGCCAAAACGGTCATCGAACCTTTTGCCGATGCCTATATCAACAGCCAAACACCAAATCCCTGTGTACGCTGTAACGCCCTTATTAAATTCGGTGTCCTTTGGGAAGAAGCCCAGCGCCTAGGTTGCGAAAAGCTCGCCACCGGCCATTATGTACGCATCAAGGAAACGACACTCGGTGCCGCCTTAGCAACACCAAAGGATATCAAAAAAGACCAATCCTATTTTCTTTGGGGCATTCCTCAATCAGTGCTTCCACATATCATTTGTCCATTGGGCGATTATACCAAAGATGAGGTCCGCGCCATTGCCGCGTCCATGGGTCTTTCCACCGCAAGCAAGCGCGAAAGCCAAGAAATCTGCTTTATCCCGAACGATGACTACACCACTTTCTTGAACGGCTATTGTCCAAAGCGCTTGCCAAAAGAAGGCGCTTTTGTCGATGAAAACAACGAACGCATCGGCACTCATGCCGGCGCATGGCGTTATACCATTGGCCAACGTCGCGGTCTCGGCTTGGCATTAGGGTATCCGGCCTATGTCATTGCCACCGATTGTGAGCAAAACACCGTCACTGTTGGTCGTGACCCTGCGCTTTGGCATAAAGGTTTAATTGCTGATGATGTCAATTTTCACTGCAATGCCCCAAAGGAAGGCCATGCACGTATTAAAATTCGTTCCCGTGACACCGGTTGCATGGGGCACTGGCAATATGACGGCACCACCCTTTCCGTCACCTTTGACGAGGCAGTGCGCGCCATCACACCGGGGCAAAGTGTTGTCCTATACGATGACGACTGCGTCATTGGCGGCGGAATAATCACCGCTATACTACCATCCTCCTGATAAAGAAAGGATTTACTATGTTAACCATTGATCAGAAAGACGAAATTTATCGCTTTCTCTGCAAAAATATCAACTACGGCACCCATCCGATTAACGATGTGGCTCAGCTTTTTGCCAACAACCACATCTCCAGCAAGGATTACGGATACAGCCGTTTAAAAAACATGCTCCGCGATATGCCGGAGTTCATTGCCTTGGTA
>USCP01000129.1 GCA_900553245.1 uncultured Peptococcaceae bacterium | reverse complement strand
CGAAAAATCACGTCCCAACAGGGTCACGACCCACAAAAAAACAGCCATTGCGCGGAGGCAATGGCTGTCTGTTATTAACGGTTGATAAAGTATTCACGATACCAGAGAATCAAGGACATAGCTGTATAGATGTAACGTTGACGCATCGCCTTGCCTTGGTAGTGTTCATCTAAATATCCAATCAAGCGCTCTTGATCAAAGAAAATACCGGCTTCCGGAGATTCAAAGATTTCCTTCACATAATGATAGTACTTATCTTCTTTGAGCCAATCACGAATCGGCACTGGGAACCCGTTCTTTGGACGGCGCGCCCATTCTTCAGGCAACTCAGCAAGAGCCGCCTTACGCAACGCATACTTGCTCAAACCATCCTTGATGCGATATTTGGTTGGAATTTTTTCCGCCACCTTCATGACTTCCTTGTCCAAGAAAGGCGCACGCAATTAAAAAGACTGCGCAGAACTCATCTTGTCTGCCTTGAGGAGAATGTCCCCAGGGAGCCACAAACGCATATCAATGGTCATCATCTTGGTCACATCATCATCCTCTGCCACACTTTGATAAATTGGCGCAGTGATGTCTTTCACCGTCACCCCATGTCGGAATTCCGGCTTCAATACAGCCAAGGCTTCATCTTCCGGGAACACACGCGCTTGACCGATAAAATACTCTTCAGGGGTTTGACCACCGCGCACCAAGAAGTCAGTCACGCGGTTCTTAGGTAATTTACGTGCAATTTTACTCAGACCATGACGCATTTTCTTTGGCACTAACTTATCATACTTTTGTAAATGCGGCGTACGCATATAACTTTCATAGCCGCCAAAGAGTTCGTCTGCCCCTTCCCCGGAAAGAACAACCGTCACATGTTCGCTAGCGAGCTGTGCCAAGAAATAAAGCGGCACGGTGGAGAGATTAGACTGCGGTTCATCCAAATGGTATTGAATAGTTGGAAGCGCCCCAAAGAAGTCTTCCGCCCCAATTAAACGCACATGATGGTTGAAGCCTAAGATTTCAGAAAGGCGTCTTGCTAAATCGGTTTCGTTAAAAATCCCTTCGTAATCGCCGAAGCCGACGGAAAAAGTATTTTCAGGTTTAAAAAGCGCGGTAATAAAGCTGGAATCAATCCCACCGGACAAGAATGCCCCAACCGGCACGTCCGCAATTTTATGCACGCGAACCGATTCCTTTAAAGACTCGGTGATTTGTTCCAAATAATGTTCAAGCGGTTCATCGCTGGCATCAAATTTGAAATCCCAATAACGCTTACGGGTCATGTGACCATCCTTTGTCACACGCATCCAAGTTCCCGGTTCAAGCTTATAAATGTTCTTAAAGAAGGTTTCATTGGTCACCGGATATTGGAAAGTCAGATAAGGCAATACCGCATTCTTGTTCACTTCCTTTACAAATGATGGATGTGGCAAGAAACTCTTGATTTCGGAGCCGTAGAAGAAGGTACCGTCGTTGGACGCCTTGCCGTAATAAAGCGGTTTAATTCCAAACATATCACGTGCCAAGAAAAGACTTTCTTCTTGTTCATCCCAAATGGCAAAGGCAAACATCCCACGCACCTTGTCTAAGATGCCTTCACCCCATTCGGCATAACCGTGCACCAACACTTCACTGTCGGTATTGGATTTAAACTTATAGCCCTTCGCTTCAAGCTCCGCACGAATATCCTTGTGATTATAGATTTCGCCGTTAAAGGTCAAGGTATAGCGACCGGATTCATCAAAAAGCGGCTGATTGCCGGCATCACTCAAGTCGATGATGGTCAAACGGCGGAATCCCAACACCGCACGATTTGCCACATGATAGCCACCGCTATCCGGCCCACGGTGATGAATGGTATCCATCATCTGTTGAATCACTTCGCTGTCGTTGTGTTTATTACTACCGGGTAAATACCCCACAATTCCACACATAACGTTAATTCCCTTCTATAAATATATTTATGTCCATTCAATCTATCCAGAATGATAGAGAAAGCGTATCTCTCTATACTGAAAATATGATAACAAACTTTCCCCATGCAAACAAGAGAAAACCCCACTCGTCACTTTTTGCGCACAAAAAGAACTCCCCTCACCCAATCAGGCAAGGGGAGTATTTTTTCAATTATTCTTGACCTTCACCAAGGCTCTTCAAAAGCGCATCGAGGTTTTCAGTTAAGAGGCTCAATACTTCGCCATCGTATTCTTCAACATTCCCTGCATCGCCCATTTCAGAGAGCTTGGAATCCAATGGGAATTGACCAACCAAAGGCACTTGGAATTGGTCGCAGGTTTCTTGGACATGGCTTTCGCCGAATACATTGATACGTTCACCGCAACTGCCGCAACGTACATAGCTCATGTTTTCAGCAATCCCAAGAGCAGGCACATTCATCATATCGAGCATCTTGAGACCCTTACGTACAACCATGTTGGATAAGCCTTGTGGGGTAGTAACGATGAGCGCACCGCCAACCTTCATGCTTTGAAGGATGGTAAGTGGCACATCGCCGGTTCCTGGAGGAAGGTCCACAACGAGGTAGTCCAAATCGCCCCAACAAACATCGGTAATAAATTGTTGTACCACACCGGTAATCATTGCGCCACGCCAGATAACAGGATCATCATCATGAGGCAGCAAGAAGTTCATACTCATCAAGGAAATGCCGGATTTGCTCTTGATTGGATCAATGCCGAACTCACCCATTTTCGGTTGTTCGTTCACACCAAAGAGCTTTGGAATACTTGGACCGGTGATGTCCGCATCCATCAAGCCGACTTCAAAGCCGCGCTTTCTCAAAGCAATGGCTAATACAGAGGAGAAGCTGGACTTACCAACGCCACCTTTCCCACTCATTACAACGATGATATTTTTGATATTGGTATGCTTTTGCGCTTCTGTTAATTCTTGCTCTTGGCTAGGGCAAGAGCCGCCGCAGGTACCGGCAGAAGAGCAACTTCCACATTGACTCATAAACTCATACTCCTTTCATAGGGCAACAAGCCATAAACACAACAAGCGGATGATTTTACAATCACGTCCGCTTGTTGAAATCTATTTAATTATACCATACCTCTTAGGGATTAGGCTAGGATATGTCTGCAAGAAATTACATCATCCCCATGCCGCCGGCACCGCCTGCTGCTGCCATAGGATCTTCCTTCGCAGTATCAGCAACGAGGGTTTCGGTGGTAAGAATCATGCTTGCAATACTTACAGCATTTTGAAGCGCGCTTCTGGTAACCTTTGCAGGGTCGATAACGCCGGCTTCAATCATGTTTTCATAGCAACCCTTGAGGGCATTGTAGCCTTCACCGGTAGGGAGGCCCTTCACATGTTCACAAACAACACTGCCTTCTACACCTGCGTTTTCAGCAATTTGACGTACAGGTGCTTCGAGCGCCTTCTTCACGATGTTTACACCGGTCATTGCATCAGCATCATCCAATGCCACTTCATCCAATGCAGCAAGAATGTTGATGAGAGCGGTACCGCCACCTGCAACAATCCCTTCTTCTACTGCAGCCTTGGTTGCGGAAAGCGCATCTTCGATGCGGTGTTTCTTTTCGGTCAATTCGGTTTCGGTTGCTGCGCCCACTTGGAGAACCGCAACACCACCTGCGAGCTTCGCAAGACGTTCTTGATATTTTTCACGGTCGAAATCAGAGGTGGTTTCTTCAATCAAACGATGAAGTTGTTCAACACGTGCATCGATGGCTTCCTTAGCACCGCGGCCGTCAACGATGGTGGTGTTTTCCTTATCAACACTCACTTGACGAGCGCTCCCGAGCATATCGATGGTGGTTTCTTCAAGGCTGTAACCGAGTTCGTCGGTCACAACAGTAGCACCAGTGAGGATTGCAATGTCCTTGAGCATTTCTTTGCGACGATCGCCAAAGCCAGGTGCCTTCACAGCCACACAGGTAAAGGTCCCACGGAGACGGTTCAAAATCATGGTGGTGAGTGCTTCGCCTTCAACATCTTCAGCGATGATAAGAAGTGCCTTACCGGTCTTCACGATTTGTTCCAATACAGGAAGGATTTCTTGGATATTGGTAATCTTCTTATCGGTTACGAGAATGTATGGGTCATCCAAAGAAGCAACCATCTTTTCGGTGTTGGTTACCATGTATGGAGAGATATAACCACGGTCAAATTGCATCCCTTCAACCACTTCCATGGTGGTCCCGAAGGTTTTGGAATCTTCAACAGTGATGACACCGTCGTTACCTACTACTTCCATCGCATCAGCAATGAGCTTACCGATTTCTTCATCAGCAGAGGAAATTGCTGCAACTTGTGCAATGGATTCCTTGCTTTGAATTGGTTGGCTAATTTTGCCAATTTCTTCTACAGCGCGTTCGGTAGCAGCTTGCATCCCTTTGCGGAGAATCATTGGATTTGCACCGGCAGCGATGTTTTTCAAGCCTTCACGAACCATTGCTTGTGCCAATACGGTAGCGGTAGTGGTACCATCACCAGCTACATCGTTGGTCTTGGTGGAAACTTCTTTAAGAAGTTGAGCGCCCATATTTTCGAATGGATCTTCGAGGTCAATTTCACGCGCAATGGTTACACCGTCGTTGGTGATAACAGGTGCGCCAAATGGGCGGGACAATACAACGTTACGACCCTTAGGCCCGAGGGTCACACGAACAGCGTCAGCAACTGCATTAACGCCGGTTTCAAGAGCAGCACGTGCTTCTGCGTCAAAACGAATTTCTTTTGCCATAATATATAATAGCCTCCTAAATTAGTCTAAAACTACGAGAATATCTCTTTCGGTCAAGATGATGTATTCTTCACCGTCATACTTTAAGCCAACACCAGCTTCAGGGGTATAAGCCACCTTGTCACCTTCGTTTACATCGAGAGCGATGCGGTCACCTTGTTCATTTCTGTAACCAGCCCCTACAGCGATTACAGTCCCTTGGTATTGCTTTTCATGAGCAGAGCCAGGGAGCACAATCCCACTCTGAGTTTTTTCTTCAACTTTAACAGGTTTAACAACAACCTTGTCACCTAATGGTCTGATATTCATATATAAAAGCCTCCTTAATAACATTCCAGGAATTATTAGCACTCTATTCAACCGAGTGCTAATCACTGTTCTTATAATATCACATCTATTCAAAAAAGCAAGAGGTTTGCCACCCTTTTTTCAACGTTTCTCCAGCCCTCCAGCAAAATTCTTGCACCCACAACCTCAGCGCACTATACTGTTCTCAAGGAGGGAGAACTATGACCAAAGACCAATGGCGCAAGCTCGGTAAAGAAGCGCGCAAAGCACTGTCTTCCGAAGAACGCCTCATTCAAACCAACGCCATCTGTAATGCAATCACCACCGACCCTCGCTGGCAACGCGCAAAAACAGTGTTACTCTTTTTAAGTTTCGGCAGCGAATGGGATACCACCCCACTCATTGAGGACGCTTGGGCAAACGACAAAACAGTAGCCCTTACCGTCTGCTATCCGGACCATCAAATGAAGCCATGCCTCTATACGCCGGATACGCCACTTGTCACCACCTTGGGCAGTCTACGCGAAATTCCCCAAGAATTGGCAACACCCATTGATATTAACAGCATCGACTTTTGCTTAATCCCCGGTCTACTCTTTGACCCTTACGGCACACGCTTACGCTACGGTGCCGGCTAT
>USCP01000128.1 GCA_900553245.1 uncultured Peptococcaceae bacterium | reverse complement strand
CTGCCCAGCTAGGGTGTTTAAAGACGCCCTGTTTGACAAGCCGATTCCGTTTATGAAGCTCTTTGACCAAAAGACCCGCACCGCCTTGGTGGCGACCATCAATCAAGTGCGCGACAATGCCGTGCAGATTGCGGTGATGTAAGCATTATTGAGATGGGAGGCGATTTTTTTGGGAATGGTTGATGTTGCAAGTGGGAAGTCGATATGGCGTGGGATGGATTATTACGAGCAGCATAAGGTGCTGGAATGGGAAAAGCTGGATGAGACGCATTACAAGGGGCGTGTTGCTGGAAACGAAGGAAAGATTTATGAAGTAACCATCGACACGGCGCATCCTAAGCGGTCTAAATGCGATTGTCCCTTTGCAGAGGGGCGATATGTGGTGTGCAAGCACATGATTGCGTTATATTTCACAGCAGAACCATGGCAAGCTGAGGATTTTTTGCGTGAGGTGGAAGAAGCGGAGTTAGAAGAGGAAGAGGAAGCGCGTTTACACGAAGAAGAATTGGAACGCTATGTGAAAAGTCTCAGTAAGAAGGCATTGCAGGAGCAGCTTCTGGAAGCATTGCTTGAGATTGAAGAGTTGAAGAGATGGGAGTATTGGTAATAAAAACGGCAAGTACAAGGGGGCGTATAGCGAATGATAAGAAAGGAGTCCATCCATGCAAACCTATACCTATGTGTCCGAAGGGCAGTTTGAACTTGTTGAAAAGCCAAGGCCTGTGTTGTTGCATCCGCGGGATGCGATTGTGAAGGTGACGTTGGCAAGTATTTGCTCGAGCGATTTGCACATCAAGCATGGGAGTGTGCCGCGGGCGGTGCCTGGGATTACGGTGGGCCATGAGATGGTCGGCGTGGTCGAGGAAGTGGGCAGTGGCGTGACCCATGTGCAGCCGGGGGATCGTGTGACGGTGAATGTGGAAACCTTCTGTGGTGAGTGCTTTTTTTGCAAGAAGGGCTTTGTCAACAATTGCACCGACGACAACGGTGGCTGGGCGCTGGGGTGTCGCATTGACGGTGGGCAGGCGGAATATGTGCGTGTGCCCTTTGCGGACCAGGGCTTAAATAAGATTCCCGATGGTGTGAGTGACCGCCAAGCGCTCTTGGTGGGGGACGTGCTCGCGACAGGCTATTGGGCGGCGCGTATTTCTGAGATTACCGAGGACGACACTGTGCTTATTATCGGTGCCGGTCCAACGGGGATTTGCACGCTCCTTAGTGTGATGCTCAAGCACCCAAAGCGCATCATTGTCTGCGAAAAGGATGCGGCGCGTGTGGCTTTTGTCCGCGCCCATTATCCGGAGGTGCTTACGGTGGCGCCGGAAGATTGTGTCGATTTTGTGCAGGCACACAGTGACCACGGTGGTGCCGATGTGGTGTTAGAGGTGGCAGGGGCGGCGTCCACCTTCCGTTTGGCGTGGGAATGTGCGCGTCCAAATGCGGTGGTGACGGTGGTGGCGCTTTATGATGCGGCGCAAACCTTGCCCCTTCCTGAGATGTACGGCAAGAACCTCACTTTCAAAACCGGTGGTGTGGATGGCTGCGATTGCGAAGAGACCTTGGCATTGATTGCTCAAGGCAAGCTCGACACCGAGCCCCTTCTTACCCACACGTATCCGCTGGCGCAGATTGCAGAGGCCTATGATCTTTTTGAAAACAAGCGCGATGGTGTGATTAAGGTCGCCATCGAGTGCTAAGCATATAAAAAGTCCTGTCGGAGTGTTGATATGTACCCTCTTTACTGGACATCCAGTAGAGAGGGTACATATCAAGTGTCTGACAGGACTTTTTGTTTTATTCGCCAATGAGGGCAGCAAAATGGGCGTCGTCGTAGTGGTTGATGGCGAGGTTGATGGCGGCGCGTTCGTCGTTGTTGAGTTCGGCAGTGATTGGAATGAGGGTGTTGTGGGCTGCAATGCCCATGCGGGTGAGGATGCCTTCAAATTTTTTGTGGGCGATGACGACGCAATTTTCGAGGGTGGTGAGGGTGCGATGGTCTTCGCCGTTTAAGAGGAAGGTGTGGATGTCGATGCGTTTGTCAGAGACTTGGCGACTCAGGTGTAGCGCGAGAACGTCCAAATCGACAAAGAGGTCAGAGAGGATGTAGACCGGTACCGGTGGTAGGGTTTGTCTGAGAATGTACTCGATTTGTAAGGAGAGGAAGATGAGGTGGTTGCTGTCGAGGCGGTATTGGATGTGGTTGGCTTCGCGCCAATCGTTCAAGAAGTCGGTGAGGTATTGTAAAAAGGCCTTGCTCAGGGGTTGTTGAGGGGTATCGACAAAGAAGTTTTTGTCGGGAATGATGCATTGCAGCTCAAGCAGGCATTTTTTGTAGAAGTAGACCAAGGCGGCGCGGAGGGCGTGGGATTCTGCCACTTCCTTGCCAAAGCGGTCGCCGATGCGACGGAGAAGGTCGGAAAAGGCAGGGTCGGCAAAGACGATGTCAGTGACGGCCTTGGTGGCATCGTCGTCCCAGCGGTCTTGGAAGAGGCAATTGTTGGTGCAGCAAAATACAAGATAGATGTAATCCAAGTCGAGGGCGTTCAATTGGCAGGAGAGGGCAGGGGTGAGGTGTTGTTGCACGGCGTCTTTGATAGCGTCAAAGAGAAAGAGTTCTTTGAGGGCATCAAGTTGGTCGGAGAGCACCGGAGACAGGGGATGGTCCTTGCGTTTCCATGCGAGGGTGAGAAGGTATTCAAAGTAGCCGTATTCGTTTTCTGTTTGTTCGAGGTATTCTGCATCGACAACGTGATTGGTGGCAAGGATGAAGCGGCGCACGATGCGCAGATCCTCGGCGGTGATGTCGTAGCAATCGATGCCGTATTTGTAGTGTAAAAGCCCCATCAAAAAACGAATGCGATATTCACGCCCGATGACGCCATTGTTTTCAATTTCAAGCCCGATGCAGTGGAGGTAGTCCACACAGGCTTGGCGGGCGCGGTAGGCGCTGGATTTTGTGAGGTAGGCGTCTTCGATAAAGCGCGAGAAGGGACGATGGTTGTCGTTCAAAAGCAAAAAGCGTAGGCAGCGGAGCACGCTCGATTGTTTGCAGATGGCGCGGAAGAGATGGAAGAAGTAGACGCCCTCTTCGGTGTAAAGGGTGACAGTGTCCGGTGTGGTGTGGATGCTTGCCATGCCTTGGGTGGCATCGTTGATTTCTTCAACGAGGGTACGAGTCGCGGTCGGTCCAAGGTCCAAGATGTGCTCTAAGGCATGTTGGTCAATCACATGATTGGTATGGAGTACGGAGAGGAGCTTGAGCTTGTGCTGTAAATTGGCTTCTAAAAAATTGTCTAACATGCAAATTCCTTCTTTTCTTTATGCCGAGAGGGTTATGGTCGGTTAATTACCGATATTTTAGTGCATATTTTTCTCGTTTGCAATCAAAAAATGAGTAAAGACTGGGAAAACCTGCGTTCCAAAATATATTACAAGAAAAAATAGTATTTGGGACGCAAGGATGGGCGGTTGGTGGTAGGATAACCTCAGGCTTCTTTGAAGGGCGCTTGTCATGGTGGACGACAAGCGAACCTGAAAAGGCGAAAGTGGCACAGACGGTGCGATTTTTCGTGGGCCGATGTCATCCATCTCCGAACGTGAGGACGGACAATTTCCCGGTGGCCGTCGTTTCGTAAAGACACATACTCTTAGTGACATTTTTCTTGAAAGACATACACACACTCAGCCAAAAGCCATGTCAGCGTGACATGGCTTTTGGCTGTTAAAGGGGCGCGTCTGAGGGGACGCATTTTCTTTGAGTTTGTAACAATGCGGTCTACACGTTGCGTGGGAAACTGTGTGTGGTACAATGAATATAAGTGAGTTTTGTTTAGAAAGGAAGAGGGGGATTCCCCGGTGAAAAGGAATGAAGACAGGTATTATTGATGTAGGGGGCGGCTTCCGCGGCGTGTATGCAGCGGGGGTGTTTGACTATTGTTTGGACCACGAGTTGACCTTTGATGTGGGGATTGGCATTAGCGCGGGTAGTGCCAATATGGTGGCCTTTGCCGCAGGGCAACGAGAACGTGACCGCAAGTTTTATACGGAATACGCCCTTCGAAAAGAGTACATTGGCGTTCAAAATCTCCTTGAAAAAAGAGCCTTGGTGGATATGGAGTATGTGAGTAGCACGCTTAGCAATGAAGATGGGGAATGTCCGCTCAATTATCCGGCCTTGCGTGACAATCCAATGGAAGTGATTGTGGTGGCGACCAACGGTGCCACCGGAGAGCCACGTTATTTTGATAAGCGAGATATTCACCAAAACGATTATGAAATCTGTCGCGCTTCGGGGTCTATTCCTTATGTATGCAGCCCTTGTACCTTAAACGGCGTGACCTATTTTGACGGGGCAATCAGTGATCCAGTACCGATTGCGAAGGCCTTTGAATGTGGCTGTGACAAGGTGGTATTGGTGCTCACCCGTCCGGCAGATGTTTTGCTCAATCCGTTGCCGGAGGATGCGTTGGCATTGCGTTTGCAACGTAGCATGCCGGTCTTGGCAGAGGCGGTGCGTCATCGTGTGGAAAAATACAATGGCGGGGTGGCGTTGGCAAAGATGTACCAAGAAGAAGGCAAGGTGCTCATTGTGGCGCCGGATGACACCTGTGGGGTGGATACCTTGAAGCGTGAAAAGGATTCCCTTGAGAAGCTATACTTGAAGGGCTATATGGATGGGCATTTGATTCGAGAATTTATGAAGCAAGCATAGGTGTGTGTAAAGGAGCGTGGAGCGCAATGAAAAAAAGACTCTACAAAAGTAACACGGAAAAGATGATTAACGGTGTCTGTGGTGGGCTGGCGGAGTATTTTGATGTCGACCCGACGCTGGTGCGTTTGGGCTGGGTCTTTTTGACCTTTGCTACCGGTGGCGCAGGGATTCCTGCGTATATTGTCGGGATGATCGTTATTCCTTGTGCACCGACCCGCTATGAATAAGATGAAAAAATTGCCTCAAGCAGTGGCGTGAGGCAATTTTTGTGTTTATAGACGAGGAAGAAGGGCATCCAGGGCACGGTCGATGCTTTTGATGCGGTGCACCTTTGGTTTTGTGATGAGGCGACCGTTGGCACAAACCATGGTTGGTTGGCGAAGGGTGGTGAGGTCATAAAGCGGGTTGGTGTCGCAAACGATAAAGTCTGCATGCTTGCCTGCTTCGATGGTACCTGTAATGGTGCCGATGCCCAAAATATCGGCATTGATTTTGGTGGCGGTGTGTAGGGCGAAGGTCGGTGTCACGTCGCAGAATTTGGCAAAATAGTAGACTTCACGCCACATGTCGTACGGCGCTACAAATGGGCAGCCGGTATCGGTGCCGAGTCCCACCGGAATCCCTTCCTTGAGGCAAGCCTTGGCACATTCCACAATACCGTGAAAGACAATGGCGCCGTTTTTACGTCCGAGCTCACCCAAGCCCGTTTCCTTGGAGTCCATGTAGACATAAGGCAACGCCGGAGAAAGGGTGCAAATATCGCTGGCACCGTGGGCTTTAAACAGGTCGAGCATTTCTTTATCCGGCAGCGCGCCATGCTCAATGGTGTCTACACCGCCTTGGAGGGCGACCTTGACCCCTTCCGGACTTTCTGTGTGAGCAGCCACCGGATAGCCCAAGGCATGAGCGGTGTCACAGGCGGCCTTGACGATGGCAGAGGCCCTTTTTTGGCCGTGCCCGTTAC
>USCP01000127.1 GCA_900553245.1 uncultured Peptococcaceae bacterium | reverse complement strand
TGATTTTGGCGGGCTTCTACTATTTGGCACTGAAGAAAATGAAATAATCATCTCAATCACTGTCTTTCTACGGAAGGACAGTGTTTTTTTGTGACTCATGCAAAGAAATGATATTGTGGGGGGGAGCGCGCATGATATAATGAAGAAAATCCACAAAGAGAGGACGGATGTCCTATGTTTATGCACGCGATTTGGTCGGAGCTTGAGTGGAATATCACTTGGGCGAGCTTTTGGTTTGATACATGGGATTTGAGTAACATTCGCCATACGATGTTGCTTGTCGCCATATTTTATGTGGGCGGTTGCATCAATATTTTCAAGCGACCTAATCTTCTCTTGAAAACGCCTTACCCGGTGGACAGAAAGGCGCAAATCGATTACATTAAGCTAATTACTGCGTCGTGGACGATGATGGTTGCCTATTTTTGGGGCACGGGCTATTTTGAACTTGCGGTGTGGAAGGTGCTGAGTCTTTGCGCGATAAATTTGGTACTGTTGGCGCTCGTTATCACAAAGGGTGAGGATCGCATTCGAGCCCGTCTAAAGGCGCAGGCGAACGAAGAGAACGCGGAAACGATGGGTGAAGCGCGTGACGAAGAAAGTGATGAATGAGTGGGGGCGTTTTGGGAGATGAATCTCTTGAGATATGTTCCGTGCTTGCCTCGAAACGAAAAATATCGTTATAAAAAAATAACACCTCGGTGCATAGGCGCATCGAGGTGTTGTTGTATAAGGATGAAATAAGCGGTTACTTTATTCAAATCTGTTTTTTGCAGTTTGGCTTGGGACTTCGGTAGGATATTTGCCATCGAAGCAAGCGGTGCAGAAGCCTTCACATCCATCGGCTATTTGCAAGAGGTGGTCAATGCTGAGGTAGCCCAAGGAATCGACGCCGATGATGTCGGCGATTTCGTCAACGGTGTGGTGATTGGCAATGAGGTTTTCCGGGCTGTCAATGTCCGTGCCGTAGTAGCAAGGAGCGACGAAAGGTGGGGCACTGACACGCATGTGAATTTCTTCAGCACCGGCTTGACGCAAAAGAGCAATGGTGCTTCTGCAAGTCGTGCCACGCACGATGGAATCGTCAATAAGGACGACGCGTTTTCCTTTGATGAGGCTGCGAATCGGATTGAGCTTGATGTTGACACCAATTTCACGCTGTTCCTGGGTTGGCGAGATAAAGGTGCGCCCGATGTATTTGTTTTTAGTAAAGCCGATGCTGAAGGGAATGCCGGAAGCATTGGCATAGCCTAAGGCGGCATCAAGGCCGGAGTCGGGCACCCCAATGACGATATCCGCTTCCACCGGATGCTCAGCGGCTAAAAACGCACCGGCTTTCTGGCGTGCCAAACTGACCGATGCCCCATCGATAATGGAATCAGGGCGTGCAAAGTAAACAAATTCAAACACGCAGAGCTTTTTTGGCGCGCTGTTGGTGCGGCGGGTATCGCTCTTAATGCCATCTTTACTGATGGTGACTATTTCCCCCGGTTGGACATCACGCATATACGCTGCCCCTACGGCATCCAATGCGCAAGTTTCCGAGGCAAAGACGATTTTTCCGTCGCTTGTTTTTCCTATACAGAGTGGACGGAAGCCGTGAGGGTCGCGGGCTGCAATCAGTTTATCCGAGGAAGAAATCACGAGGGAATAGGCACCTTCGATTCTTCCCATGGCATTGTAAACTGCTTCTTCAATCGATGGGGCATGCAGGTGTTCTTGCACGATGATATAGGCAATGACTTCACTGTCTGTGGTGGTATGAAAAATAGAACCACTTTGTTCCAATTCTTTTCTTAATTCATAGGAGTTGGTCAGATTGCCGTTGTGTGCCAAAGCCATCCCACTTTTGTGGTGATGGATGACAAGGGGTTGGGCATTGCGTTTTCGATCGGAGCCGGTGGTGGCGTAGCGCACATGGCCGACAACGATGTTGCCACTGTTAAAGTGCTGCAGACGTTCTCTTGGAAAAACATCGTTGACGAGGCCTTCGTCGCAATAGGCACTGAAGACACCGTCCTTTGATACCACGATGCCGGCGCTTTCCTGACCACGGTGTTGAAGGGCAAAAAGTCCGTAATACGCCAGGGATGCCAAATCCGTACATGTTTTGGAATAAACACCAAAGATACCGCATTCCTCGTGGAGAGAGCGGTCATCAATAGGCGCTTGAGTATCTTGATTCATCATTTGGGAGCCTCCTTAGTTTTAAGCATAAGCGTTTGTGTCATGGTCTCAATGACAGCAAAAGAGAAAGGGAGTCGATGCTTTTTCTCGGAGAGACTCGCTGTTCGCTCCAAGGAATTTTCTTTTTCAAAGCAGCCTCGAATCCGTAATAGGGGGATATCTATGAGAGTGCTATTTTACACCAAACAGCAACTCGCCGTAGGTAGGAAACGGCCAATAGCTCGCTGCGGTTAAGGTCTCCGCTTCGTCGGAAACAACACGCAATGCACTCATTTTTGGTAGAATATCGTCGCGAATAAATGCGCCCTTTTCTGTCAAATCGCTTGTCATATCCAGTTTGACTGTTGCTGATTCCAGTGCGGTTGCTCTGGCATCGATGGTATCAACTAAGGTGGCCAGACGCTTGATTAGTTTTTGTTCGTAGTTGCATGGGATGTGTACATCAAAGGCACGTTTGGCAGAGGCCGTTGAGACAAGGGCGGACTCATAGGATTCTATAGCAGGAAGAATCTCTTTGGTGACGATTTCTACCATTGTCAACGCTTCGATGCGCACTGTTTTGCAGTAGTTTTCCAGTAAAATATCGTGGCGCGCTAAGAGCTCGGATTCTGTATAGATCTTGTGTGCAATCAACATATCCATGTTCTCTTTTTGAATGAGCATTGGAATGGCATCCGGCGTGGTACGCAGGTTCAAGAGTCCGCGTTTTTCGGTGGCCTCTTTGAGCCAAGCGTCGTCGTAGCCGTTGCCGTTGAAAATAATGCGCTTATGGGCAGTGATGGTTTTTTTGATTAGCTTGTGAAGGGCGGTATTGAAATCCGACGCTGCCTCCAATTCATCCGCAAAAAGTCGTAGGGATTCGGCGAGAGTGGTATTGAGCATGATGTTGGCACAGGCGATCGAATCGGAAGAGCCAAGCATTCTGAACTCAAACTTGTTGCCGGTAAAGGCAAGGGGAGAGGTGCGGTTGCGGTCAGTATTGTCTTTGACAAATCGCGGTAATACATCTACGTTTAACTTCATTCGCTGTTTTTCTATGCCACGGTATGGGGTGTCGTTTTCAATTGAATCGAGAATTTCTGTCAGTTCATCTCCAAGGAAGATGGAAATGACAGCAGGTGGTGCTTCACTTGCACCCAGACGGTGGTCGTTGCCGGCAGTGGCAACGGACGCGCGGAGGAGTCCTTGATAATCGTCTACAGCTTGAATGACGGCAACTAAGAAAAGTAGGAATTGCGCGTTTTCGTAAGGGGTGTCACCAGGGGCGAAGAGATTCACACCGTTGTCGGTGGATAGAGACCAATTGTTGTGCTTACCGGAGCCGTTGACCCCGGCAAAGGGCTTTTCGTGGAGCAAGCAGACCAGATGATGCTTGGCGGCAACCCGCTGCATGATTTCCATTGTGAGCTGGTTTTGGTCTGTAGCGATATTGGTTGTTGTAAAAATCGGCGCAAGCTCGTGTTGTGCAGGAGCAACCTCGTTGTGCTCTGTCTTTGCGAAAATGCCCAGTTTCCAAAGTTCAATGTTTAAGTCCTCCATAAAGGCGGCAACACGAGGTGTGATGGTGCCAAAATAATGGTCATCCAGTTCCTGCCCCTTTGGCGGTTTGGCACCAAACAGGGTTCTACCGGTATAGAGAAGGTCTTTGCGTTTATCGTATGCAGCTTGATCAACGAGAAAATACTCTTGTTCCGGCCCGACGGAAGCATTTACATGTTTGACTGCATCATTGCCGAATAGTTTTAGAATGCGGAGCGCCTGTTTGTTGAGGGCTTCCATGCTACGAAGAAGTGGCGTTTTTTTGTCCAATGCTTCGCCACCATAGGCGCAAAATGCCGTTGGGATGCAAAGGGTTTTGCCTTTGATAAAGGCATAGCTGGTCGGATCCCATGCTGTATAGCCGCGTGCTTCAAAGGTGGCACGCAAACCGCCTGAAGGAAATGAGGAGGCATCCGGTTCTCCTTTGAGCAGCTCCTTGCCGGAAAATTCCATAATCACGCGCCCGTCGGGGGCAGGGGTGATAAAGCTGTCATGTTTTTCGGCGGTGATTCCGGTGAGTGGCTGGAACCAGTGGGTAAAGTGGGTCGCACCATTCTCAATCGCCCAGTCCTTCAGGGCAGCGGCAACCACATTTGCCACCGATAAATCGAGCTTGGTGCCTTTTTGGATAGTTTGCTTCAGAGAATGGTACACATCGGCAGACAATCGTGCTTTCATCACACGGCTGTCAAAAACCATGCTGCCAAAGATGTCCGGTACAGTCGTCATAGTGGGTCTTCCTTTCAAATTAAACATTGCGCCAAACAAAAAAGAGACACTAACGCACAGAGGGAGTGCCCTCTGAGACGCCAGTGTCTCTTAACAGTGCCAAATATACCTCAGCCGCCAAAAAATGTCAACGGCTAATTGTATAAAAATTCATCGTAAAATAATATTTTTGTGTCTGTGGGATTGAAATCACTTCGGACATCGGGTATTTTTATGGTAAAACGGTAGGATCTGTCGGAAAAACGTCTTTTTCTTGTGTAATATGACCGTTTTCCCTTGGCATAAGTAGAGTCATAACGACAATAGATTGATTGAAAAGAAAGCAGGTGACGTCATGAAATATACGCCTGAAGAAGTGTTGCAGTTTGTACAAGAGGAGGAAATCAAATTCATCCGCTTAGCCTTTTGTGATGTCTATGGTAAGCAGCATAATGTGGCTGTCATGCCCGGTGAGTTAAAGCGTGCATTTGAGTTTGGCATTGCCATCGATGCTTCAGCGATTGATGGATTTGGTGGCGAGATTCGTTCCGATTTGTTGCTACACCCGGATCCATCCACATTGATTCAGCTGCCGTGGCGGCTGGAGCAAGGAAAGGTCGTGCGTATGTTTTGCGACATCTCCTATCCGGATGGTCGTCCCTTCGAGGGCGATACCCGTGGTATTTTAAAGCAGGCGGTGGCTGCGGCTGCCGAAGAAGGTTACGCATTTACTTTTGGCGCCGAAATGGAATTTTATCTCTTTAAGCTCGATGAAAATGGCGAACAGATAAAGATTCCTTACGACCGTGCCGGTTATATGGATATTGCTCCGGATGATAAAGGGGAAAATATCCGCCGTGAAATTTGTCTGATGCTAGAGCAAATGGGGATTTGTCCGGAAAGCTCTCATCACGAAAGCGGTCCAGGGCAAAATGAAATAGATTTTCGTTATTCAGACCCGCTGACGGCGGCGACAATGCCATCACATTTAACGCCATTGTACGGACTGTTGCTGCCCAAAACGGTCTTTGGGCCAGTTTTTCACCCAAACCATTGGCCGATTGGGATGGCAATGGCATGCATATTAACATTGCTGTGAAAGACGATGAAGAAACATCTCTTTTGCCTGCGATCATCGCAGGGATTTTAGATAAAATTACGGAAATTACATTGTTTTTGAATCCGTGTGAAGAATCCTATCGCCGCTTGGGTCATGATAAAGCGCCACGTTATGTCACCTGGTCGGCAGAGAACCGTTCCCAGCTCATTCGCATTCCGGCGGCTGTTGGTGAACACCAACGGGTCGAATTGCGTTCGGCAGACTCGATGACAAATCCGTACGTTGCCTA
>USCP01000126.1 GCA_900553245.1 uncultured Peptococcaceae bacterium | reverse complement strand
CGCGCCCTTGAGGGCATCCACCACTGTAAACTTGCCTGCGTTAAAATCCGCCACGCGGTAGATTGCAAAGGCCGTGCCCTTGACGGTCTTGCCGTCGTTCATGCAAATCGGTGTGAGCAACACACGGCCCACCTCATTGTCGGCACTCGCCGGAGATGGACAGACGCCCATCAACACCAGCATGGCCATCATGAGCATGGCCATGATTTTCTTTTGAATGGTTTTCATTGTCCATCCCTCCTTTGTTTGCGACGCCACCACCAGCCGCCAACGACCACCGCCGCCAACAATCCGGCGGCAATCGGCCAGAGCAGCAATGGGTCAATGCGTGTGGCTTGTGAATACGGGAAGAGTGTTTCCTGCGTCACCGCCACGCGCTCCCCTCTCACCAACAAACGGTGGGAGTTGATGCCGTAGGGTGTGCAGGTAAAAAGCGTGCAGTAATCCTTGCCGGATTCAATCCGCAGGTCGTTGGTTTCATTGGGCAGTACCACCTTGATTTGATCCACCTCGTAGGTCAATACCTTGTCGAGCACATGCAATTCAAAGCGGTCGCCTTCCTTGAGCTCGTTAAGGTCCGAAAAGAGCTTGGAGCTCGGCAGCCCCGTATGGGCAGAGAGCACCGCGTGGGTGTTGATGCCCCCCACCGGCAGGCTCGAGCCTTGCAAATGCCCCACCCCTTGCGCCAACACAGCCTTGGACGTGCCGTGATACACCGGCAGCTTGACATCGATGGCATTGACCACCAAGTAGCCCATGATGCCCCCACTTGTGAGGGAAAGAATATTCTCGTAACCGGCGGGGCCGCTGTCTGCCTCGCCAAAAGACGACGGATGCTGATACAAGGCGGCATTGTACGCTTCGGCCTCTGCCCAACGCTGGGCTTTGGCATCGGCGTCCATATCTGCCATATTGGACTCGTAATCGATGATGGCACGGGTTTGCACCTGTCTGTTCCACCAATCGCTCACCGTCGGGTACAACAATACGGAGGCACCCACCACGATGAGCAGCCCAATCAAGAGATTGGTAATTTTGTTTTTCATGATGAATCCCTCCCTACTGTGGTCACCCACAAGAGAGCGCCAAGCGCCCCACGGCGCTTGGCAATACCCTCTGTGATTAGTTAAAAATTACTTCGCGCGCTTTCTCATTAAGAGCACCACGCCTGCCAAAATCAACGCACCACCTACAATATAGAAGATGGTATTCCCAATGCCCCCAGTGCCTGGAAGTACCGGACCACTCGCGTTTGGAACCTTTACAAGATTATCTTTTGGTGTAGTACCTTCAACAATCGTCACCTTTTGATCTTTCTCCATCAAATTATAGCCATCTGGTGCTTGGGTTTCCTGTAAATAATAATCTCCTGCTGCCAACCCATTAAATTTTGCCTTCCCATCTGGGCCGGTGATTACTTCCGTAATCTTTCCATTTTTAATGGCAGTTGCCAAGTCAGCAGCAACGCCATTTTCACCTAACTTTACCCAAGATACAACATTGGTAGCCTCATCATAGTGGTAGTACATTTTAGTGTGAGCGTCTGCATCATATTTGTAAAGAACAAATTTGGCATCTTTCAAAACAGTACCTTCTTTATCTTTTTCATGCTTTAAAATGGTGATGTCAAAGGTCTTTACTTTCACTACACTTGGTGGTGTAGTTACAGTATGACTTGGATTTTGTGGGTCATTGCTATATACCAATTCCGCTTTGTTCACATTCCCATCTTGCCCTGTTACCGCATCCTTAGTCACTCTCGCCTTATAGGTGATGGTCACAGTTTTACCAATGTGTGCTTGATATTGAGTCATATCGATACCCAATTCAAAAGACTTTGCTTGATCTTTTGGGAGCGTCCCACTGATATGACCACCATCTTTAATGGAACCAACGCCATCAATGGTAACATCGTAGTCCCCAGTCAATTCCAATCCAGTCATGGTATCCTTTACCTTGTAAGTATATGTGTCATAACCGCTAGTGTTAGGCACAGTCCCTTTCACAGTATATTCTACCACTTGGCCAATTTCTACAGTCTTATCGGGATCATCCACCGTTTTTTCAATGCTTGGCGTGGTTCCCTTTGCATCAATAGTTGCATCCGGATGTGTGGTAGTAAGGTTACAAACGGAGCTATATTGTGTATTATTTGGCTGAGTTGCATCTGGTGCAAATACCAAATAATACCCTACTGGCATATCGGTAAAAGTTGCTGTTTGACCACTTGCCACAGCAGTTTTTACAGGACTCTTCCCTTTTGCATACTTCTGGGCCTTACCTGCAAAATCTTGAACATTCCCTTCATTTAAATTGATATATTTAGTTTGTCCTTGTACAGTAATTTTATTCAGATTTTGTCCTTTAGCATCGTCAATCAAATAGCTTGCACCATCGCCAATAGTAATGAATTCTATCCAATCAGTATTCAATTCATAGGATGCGTGAGCATTATCTCCAGCAACAGTCGCATCAAAGATACGATAGGCTTTATAGGTTGCCTTATCTACTGCTTTATTAACAGTAATAGTCCCCATTGTTGCTGCTTGTGCTTCGGTGTTGACCATGCCACTGCCCAGAGACAGCATCATGACTGCAACCAATACGGCTGCCAAACATTTTCTTAGTTTTTGCATGTGTTTTTCTCCTCTTCTATTTCATTTTTTATTGTTGCGCAGGCAAGCACCGCTTTAGGAAGCATCCCTCCCTTCGTGGTGCTGTTGGCGTCTTTTTGCAATGCATCCGGCTGCTACGAGAAGCAGACCGGCGAGCATCAACCACCCTATGCCACTGCCACCGGTTTCCGGCAGAAGGCCGCCCAAGAATTTGTAATCGTTGGTGATGGTGGTGGAGTAGTGGTAGGTGTCGTTGTATTTGATGGTGGTGTCGTAGCCTTCTAGGGCCGCTTCACTCACGTTGTAGGTGTAGTAGTATTTGGTGGTACCATCGGTGCCCACACGGTAGGCCGTGTAGTTTGGCGATGAGAGCACCTTTTGCCACACGTCTTCGGACTGGTAGTCTGCCTTGGTCATGGTCACGGTTTCATTGAAGCTTGGGTCCTGCACCACCTTGCCGTTCTCTTCGTAGGTACGGGTAATCGTGAGGGTGATGCTTTCCGGACGCTTGTCGGGGTTGTCGCCCTTCCAGCGTTTTTCAATGGTGAGGTTCACAAGGTCACTACATGGGTCCTGCATATCCGGTGGCAAGAGTTCATCCTCAGGGATTGGGGTTGGCGTGGTTGGTGTGTCGTTCATCAGCAGCGCCTTGGCACCGTTTTCCATGTAGGCATCAAGTGGTTTGGTTTCGGTCTCACTGGTCGCCTGCGCACCCTTGAGGTCGGTAAATTTCTCAACCTTATTTTCTGTCATATGAACAATCTTGAAAATATTGTCCCACGTTCCCGTTGACTGGAACGCATCTTGCAATGGCGTTCCTCCCGGTGCTTTCACAATGTCGTCAAAGGCTTGGCCAAATTCTCGATAGATGCGGTAATTGTTGTGGTCCCCTTCAATCCCAAAGAGCTTGTTGAAGTTCCAGTTGCTTTCCAAAATCGAGAAACCCGAGAATGGCGCGGTGGTTTTTTCCACCCCGCGCACCACATCCACATAGAACATGTCATTGCCCTTAAGAAGGCCTTCGTTGTTCCAGCCCACAAAGCCGCCGGCATGCCCCTTGGTATTGGTGCCGTTGTTGTAGTTATCGGCACCGGCACCGTAGACGTCGTAGCCAATTGGCACCCCGGTTACTTGGCAATGATCAATGCGAGTACGGTTGGCTTTAATAAGGGAGAGTTGAATTTCATTTTTGAATTTCTGTGCGGACCCCGGTGCTAAGCTGCCATCGTTTTGGATGCCATTGACCGTGATTTTGCTATCGCCAATATGAATGGTGGCAAGTTGCTCCTTCTTTGACAAGGCAATGGCGATGTCTAAGCCTAATAGGTTCACATGCACCAAATTGCCGTCATAGAGGGCATCCACTTGGATGATGCCGAGATTGATGTGAATCAATTTGCCGGCTTCCAAGTTCTCTACCCACAAGGCTTTTAGAAGCTTATTGAGCAAATCAACCAGCTGATTAACAAGCCATGAATCCCCTTCAAGCTTGATAAGGTATTCAAAATCGGTCTTTCCAGCGAACCCACCGGCGGTGGTGCCACTGGCGACCTGCTTGAGGTCATTGACTTGGTCGTTCTTGAGCTTTGCCAAGTCCGCCATGCCGACAAAGCCGCCGCTGATTTCTTCTTTTTCCTTGGCGCTGTTACGACTGGCTAAAGCCGCCATTCATCCCGGTCACGGTGGAATCCTCCACGTGAGAACCAAAGATATCGAGCACCCCGGCCCCCACGCCAACAACTTTATCCAAAAGCCCCAGACTGTCTAAATCCACCGCCCCGCTCTTACCGAGGTGACCCACAAAGCCACCGGTATAGTTAAGCCCGTTGACTTGGCGCAGGCCTGTAACATCGGAGCGTTTGACAGAGCCATTCAGCAAGGAGCCACCGAAGCCCCCTGCGTTACCAGTATAGACAGGGTCATTCACATATTCACTACGTTTTCCCTCCTTGGCATTGACTCCCAAGCCGGCGACCTTTGCGCCGGATACCGCCCCATCATACACATAGGTGCGGAACCCGTCCAAAATGTCGGTAGAGCCCAGTGTAACAAGCTGTCCCAATATGCCGGTCTTGCCATCGCTTACCTGTGCCACTGCGGACACATCTGCGAGGCCAAAGTAGCCGCCAACATGTTCCCCACCGGTGACACTGCGCAAGCACTGCACCGACGTGCCGTATTTTGGTGTCTGGCTGTCATCTTTCAATTTGCCAAAGACGGCACCATCGGATTCACCAACAAATCCACCCACCGCCTTGGCGTATTGGGTATTGGTGTCATTGGGCACATTGTAAATGCCATTGACAACAATCCCATAGTCATGCCACGCCTTGACGTCACACGCTCTGACAGTTGCCACAGTGTTGTTCAACAGTTTAAGCAAATCGCCCGGTGTGCCAATGACATGTTGCAAGAGGCCCCCCAAAAGGCCTTCGCTGCTTGCCGTATCCAGTGACGCCGCACTGCCCGGCTCAATCAAGCCGGCAAAGCCGCCGACGGTACGTGTGCCATCCACACGACGCAAATTATCGACAAAGCAACGGTTGTTGGCTGCATCCGGCACGGCGTCCGTCGCATAGGCAGGCGCAGGCGTTTGTGCCACATCGGCATCGCTCTTGCTTGCCTCAGAAGCTGCCTCGTTGTTGCTTTTGGCATCTGTAGCTCCTTCGTTCTTTTCTGCCTTGGTAGTATCGGCAGATGCTTTCGCTTTGGTGTCCTTCGTAGCATCGGCAGTCAGCTTGCTGTCTTTTGAAGCGTCGTTACCGGCATCTGCCGCCTCGTTTTTCTGATTACTGCTTGTCGTCTGTGTTGCTTCGTTCTTTTGTGTGGTGGTGGTCGTCTTGGTTGGTGCCGGTTTTTCCGCTTTCGGATCGTCCCATTCCCCCCAAATTTGACCGCCTACCATGCGCCCGACAAATCCACCGGCATCGCCGACCTTTTCAACCTTGGCGGTACCTTGTGGCTGTGGCACGCCGGTAGCGTGCACTGTCAAACCGGATTGGAAACCGGTCACATCGGAATTACGCACCACCGGTACAAAGATCTGTACGGCACTGAGGCCCCCGGTGAGTGGAAAGCCAATGAGATTCACCTTGCCAACTTCTGCCACGCCACCGGTGAGCATATCACCGGCAAAGCCACCCGCACTTTTATAGGCAGTGACTTTCTTGGTATCCCAGGCATGGGCTTCGGTGACCACGCCGCTCTTCATGCGACCCACATAGCCACCGGCGCAGCCTGCTTGATGGGCTTGACTCCCTACCTTGTCACGCC
>USCP01000125.1 GCA_900553245.1 uncultured Peptococcaceae bacterium | reverse complement strand
CAATTCCGGGAGTTTACTTCATCTGTCCATGGCATATGTTAACTTAATGACATTGGCCTTACCGCAGACATTAACGGGACCATTCATTCTGTGGTTGTTCCGGCGCTTGCCGGGAATGGTGGCAGTGGCCTTACTTCAACCACTATTACCCTCGGTAACACTGCAACGGTGACCGCTGATCAAGCGATTGCTATTTATCACCCACAAGCTGGGACTTTGAGTGTAAATGGTGCAACCGTACAAGGTACCGGTGGTATTGAAATGAAAGCCGGCACCTTGAATGTAGCAGACGGTTCTAAGATTACCGCAACTGCAAAGACAACCAGCCATCAAGCAAATGGCAATGGTACTTCTACTAATGGGTATGCCATCGTAGCCGTCGATACCAACGGCGGTTATGTAGGCAAGGTCGTAGTGAATGTAGCAGGCGGTACTGTTACCGGTCCGGTTGACAAAGTTGTAGATAAGGCTCCTGCAGCTGAAAAGGAAGGTTCCATTACTGTAAGCGGTGGGACCTTTACCCAAGATGTGACCGAATTCTTAGCTGATCAAAAAGGCCAAAATGCAGACGGCTCTATTGGTGAGTTAGGTGCAACCAACGCTGTTGCTAAGATTGGTGATGTTTACTACCGTAGCTTTAGTGCGGCTATGACCGCAGCTCAAGATGGCGCAACCATCGAAGTGTTAAAGGATGTTACTGTTCCAAGTGCACAATATGTGATTGCCAAAAACATCACTTTGAAGAGTACCAATAAAGCAAATATTAATATGACTGTCTCTGCGGTAGGTGCAAAACCTGCTGATAATAAGGCAATTGATATTTTGAAGGGTGCAGGTTTGACTTTAGACGGCGTTGTATTGACCATCAGGGGCAACAAGAATGCTGCCGGTAACTATGATGGTACCGGTATTGACATCAATAGCAGTGTTGATGAAAATGTAAAGGGCGCAAACTTGACCTTAAAGAACGGCGCCATTATTAACTTGACTGAATTAGAACGTGCAACCATTGCCAGCGCAGTGGGTGCTTCTCCGCAGAATAAAGCTAAAAATCAAAGCACTCTCAATATGGAACCAGGCACCCAATTGAACATGACCAAGATTGATGGGAACTGTGCAAATGGTGGGAACTGGACTTTGGACAATGCAACTGTGAAGATTGACGGTTGTGGGTCTCATGGTTTGAGTGCACATGAAATTATTGCTAAGAATAACTCTGATATTACTGTAAACAATGCCGGTTTGGTAGGTGTTACCGCAAAGGATCTTATTGTTGAATCCGGTAGTGATGTAACTGTTTCCAATAGTGGTAAGAACCTTCCAAAGGCTCTTTGGAACGATCCTTCTAAGGAATACACCAACGTTGTAGAAATGCAAGATGGTGGGAAATTTGTTGTTAAAGATTCTATCGTGACTTTGGCTAACAACAAAAATAAAAATGAAGAAGTGCTTAATAAGATTTTCGTAAACGATGCAAAGACCGATATTCAAGGTAGTAAGATTGACGCAGAACTCGTTTATGCAGAAACTGACGCTACCAAAGATCAAATCCATGTAGAATATATCGTTGATGGCAAGGTTTACTTTGCAATTACCGATAAAGTAGATAACAATGGTAAGGTAGAATTTACCGAACCTGCTGACCCAACTCTTAGTGGCTATACTTTCAGATATTGGGATTACCCAAGCAATGTCACTGTATCTGGGAAAGAGGTATACCTTACTCCTGTAAAAGATCAAAATACCTATACCTTTGTAGCAAAGTTCTCTTCCAATACCCCTGCTGTGACCGAATACAGCGTTACTGTAAAGAAAACCGACAACGGCTCTGTATCTGTATCTCCTAAGCGTGCTGAAGCTGGCGACAAGGTGACTATCAACGTAGATCCGGACAAGGGCTATGTGGTTGATGCAGTGGTTGTTACCGACAAAGATGGCGACAAGATTACTGTCACCAAGAAATCTGCTACCAAGTATACTTTCACTATGCCAAAGAGCAGAGTAGATGTGAAGGTAACCTTCAAGGTGGAACAAACCGAACCGGAACAACCTTCCGAAATGCCATTTGTGGACGTTGTCAAGGATGCATGGTACTACCCAGCAGTAGAATATGTGTACAACAACGAGCTCATGAATGGTACCAACGGCGGTTTGACCTTCGAACCAAATGTTAACCTCAACCGTGCCATGATGGCAGCAGTTCTCTACAACATGGAAGGTGGCCCTGATTGCGACAAGAGCGGCCTCTTCTCTGACGTGGCTGATGGCATGTGGTACACCGACGCGGTGAACTGGGCTGCAAGTAACAACATTGTAAGCGGTATGCCTGACGGCACCTATGCGCCAAACCAAGCGCTCACCCGCGAACAAATGGCGTCTATCCTCTACCGTTACGCTGAATACAAGGGCATCGACACCGATGCACGTGCCGATCTCGGTAAATTTACCGACGGCAACACCACCAGCGCATGGGCAACCGATGTTGTCCAATGGGCAGTGGCTGAAAAGCTCATCAACGGTGTAGGCACCGAACTCCAACCAAAAGGCACCGCAAGCCGTGCCCAAGTAGCGACTGTTCTCATGAACTATTGTGAAAATGTGGCAAAGTAAGTTGGACTTGAATTGAATAAAACGCACCCCTCGGGGTGCGTTTTTGTGTTATTTGCTTGTGTACGATGTTTTAAGTACAGGTTATAGTATGATTGTGAATGAGTGGCGTAGACGTTGTCCTTTTTACATGTTACCATAGTAAAAAAGCATTAATGCAAAGCGTTGAACGGGTGTTTTGATGTGAAAACATGTTATTCAACGTAGGAACGATGGAGGAAAAGAAATGACTAAAAACGAAGTGTTCGAGGAACAGTATATTCAATTACCGGAGGCTTATTCTCGACATAAGCTTGATGCGATGTATCGTGAAATTCCGTTGAAGGATACAACTTGTAGAACCCTGCGTAAATATTTTAATGCGATGGCAAATCTTTATGGCACTATAAGTTTGCAAAAAGCGTTTGAAATCATTTCAAATCAAAGCCCATCGCTTGTGACGGCAGATGAATTTCTTGCTTTCGCAGAAATTGCGCGTCATGAAGATGAACAATATTATATTTTAAGTAGCGAGGAGATTTTGTATGAGGCGATTGCCGAAGATGACAACGTATGGGAGCGTGAAATTGTTAGCAATATATTCTTTGAGGTTGATGGCATAGATTTATATATTCAAACAAAATTACGCCAGCAAGGAAAACCGTACTATATCCCAAAAGAAGCAGAATTACTGAAATATGAGGATCCGTTTTATTGTGAATGTATACCGGAAGTTGATGCAATGTGGAACTTTATTGATAATACTTTTGATTTGGATTCGATAGAGGGCGAAATTCTTTTGTGGATATTTGTTTTTGAGGTACGCTATCATACTAATGGTATGTCCCGTATTATGGAGTATATTGATGATAATGGTTTGGTGTTTCCGACTGAAGAGGATTGTTTGGAATTTATAAAGTTGTATCAAGACTTAAATAATCATATGCAAATGCCGGGAAATAGAGGTTATGCACCGATAGAATTAACAAAAGTGAATGCAGGAAATACCACAAGCTCTGTCAAAAAACAGCATGCCAAGGTTGGTCGAAACGACCCTTGTCCTTGTGGTAGTGGGAAGAAATATAAGAAGTGTTGTGGTCGGTGACATAGGAAATTCTGCAAAAGTTTTATAAAATAAATAAGGCTCACAAACCATGATGGTCTGCGAGCCTTATTTATTTGCTCAGTCGCTTGAGCACGGCGTGGAGTTCTTCGAGTTTGCGTTCTTGTTCGGTGCTATCGCCACTTTCAAAGGCATGGCGGACGCAGTGGTCGAGGTGAGCGGTAAGCACTTCTGCATTAACAGTGCCTAAGAGGGCTTGGGTGCTCAGGAGTTGGTTAGAGATGTCAATGCAGTAGCGATCGTCTTCCACCATTTTGAGAAGTCCGTCAATTTGGCCGCGGGCTGTTTTGAGCAGTCGGCAAATCTCGTTTTTGTTGGCTTTCATAACGTCCCTCCTTTTTTAATGGGTCGGTTCAGTCGATACCTTTGAACTCAAAGCCCAAATCAACGATGGTTTTTTCGATTGGCAGGGTACTGATGTCGGTATTAGCGGTAAGGGTCGCGGTTTTGTCTTCGAGAGAAACGGTCACGTCTTGTACGCCGTCTAAGGCGCCAAGCCCTTTTTCAACGCTCATTTTGCAGTGGTTGCAGGCCATGCCTTCAATGTGTACGGTTGCTTTGTTCATGGTGGTCATCCTTTCGGTGGTGTTTACAGGACCTTGGTAGGTAAAACCGAGGTCGGTGATGGTTTGTTCAAGGGGAAGGGTGGTAGGGTCAACGGTGACGGCGAGGGTCGCGGTTTTGTCTTCGAGAGAAACGGTCACGTTTTCTACGCCGTCTAGCGCACCTAAGCCTTTTTCAACGCTCATCTTGCAGTGGTTGCACATCATGCCGTCGATGCTTAGGGTGATGTGTTCCGTTGCCGGTGCATCGGCTGGGGGGGGGGGTCGCTTGTCAGCGAGGTTGATTGGGCGATGCTTGGCTGCCAATAACGTAGGCGCAAGGCATTGGTTACGACAAAGAGAGAGCTCAAGCTCATGCAGGCAGCGGCAATCATTGGGTTTAGGCTAATGCCAAAGGCCGGATAAAAGGCCCCTGCTGCCAGCGGAATGCAGAGAATGTTGTAGAAAAATGCCCAGAAGAGGTTCTGGTGAATATTTTTGATGGTGGCGCCGGAAAGCTCATAGGCATAAGCAATATCAGTAAGCTCGCTGGAGGTGAGGATGAGGTCGGCGCTTTCGATGGCGACGTCGGTACCGGCACCGATGGCAATCCCGATATCGGCACGAGCGAGGGCCGGGGCATCGTTGATGCCATCGCCGACCATAGCGACAACGTTGCCTTTTGCCATGAGGTCCGCGATGACGGTTCCTTTTTCGGCAGGCAAGACTTCGGCAATGACATCGTCCATGCCGACACGAGCGGCAACGGCTTCAGCGGTGGTTTGATGGTCACCGGTGAGCATGATGAGTTGCTTGCCCATTTGATGCAGGGTTTTGATGGCGCTTGGCGTTTGCACCTTAATTTGGTCGGCACAAGCCAACAGCCCAAGGATGCAGGTATCGTCTGCGATGTAAAGAGGGGTGTTGCCTTCACGGGCAAGTTGACGTGCTTTTTTGTCGGCACCGCGTACATCCAAATGAAGATCTTCCATCAAATGGCCGCTGCCGGCATAGTAGGTATGCCCGTCAATGACACCGCTGATGCCACGCCCACTTAAGGCTCGGAAGTCTGTGACGTCTGCCAAAGGCAGGTGGTTGTGGTCGGCGGCACTTATAATGGCTTGGGCCAACGGATGCTCGCTTTTTGCTTCCAAGGATGCGGCAATACGCAACAGTTCACCTTCGCTTTGGCCTTGGAATGGCACCACATCGGTGAGTGCCGGATGACCTTCGGTAATGGTGCCGGTTTTATCAAAGACCACCGTATCAATTTGGTGCAGGCGTTCTAAGGCGGCGGCATCCTTAAAGAGAATACCCTTTTTCGCGCCTTGGCCGCTGCCGACCATAATCGCCACCGGTGTTGCCAGTCCAAGGGCACAAGGGCAGCTAATGACAATGACGGAAATAGCCATCTTCATGGCAAATGGCAAGGTTTCACCTAGGCTTGTCCAAATAAAGAAGGTTGCCAAAGCAATGAGAAGAATCGTCGGTACAAAAACGGCCGCTACCTTGTCGGCAGTACGAGCAATCGGTGCCTTGGTGGCGTTGGCATTTTCCACAAGCTCGACAATCTGCGCCAAGGCAGTGTCGGCACCGACAGCCGTGGCACGGAAGCGAAATGAACCGGTGGTATTGATGGTAGCGGTGGAGACGTTGTCACCCACACTTTTTTCA
>USCP01000124.1 GCA_900553245.1 uncultured Peptococcaceae bacterium | reverse complement strand
CGCCGTCTTTGAAGCCTATCCGCCGGGGATTCCTCTCTTATTACCCGGTGAACGCATCACCGAACAAGTGCTTCGCGCTTGGACCGACAGCGGACGCGATGCCCATGCCCCTGTGGACGTGCTGACCGACGCATAAATATTTGTCAGCCACACAAAAACCGATTATAATAAGTAGTAACACCATCACCAAGGAGGCAGTATGCGATTTCAAGAAATATTGGGCCAAGATGTGGCAATCTCTCAGTTGAAACGTGCCCATGCGCACCATAGACTGAGCCACGCCTACATTTTTGACGGTCCCCGGGGCGTTGGCAAAATGACCACCGCCCGTGCCCTTGCTGCCCTTCTTCTGTGTGAAGCCCCTCAAGGGGATGACGCCTGTGGGCAGTGTGACGCTTGCAGACAGCTCGTTGTGGGCACCCATCCCGACTGTATCATTGTTGAGCCGGATGGAAAAAGCATCAAAATCAAGCAGATTCGCGACCTTAGAGCGCGACTGTCCAACACCGCAAGCTATGGCGGTTATACCGTGGTGCTCATTGATGATGCCGATACCATGGGCATCGAGGCTGCCAACGCTTTTCTCAAAACTGTGGAAGAGCCCGTTGGCCCAACCTGCTTTGTGTTGGTCACCACCCATGCCGACCGCTTGCCCGATACGATTCGTTCCCGCGCCCAATTGGTGCGCTTCAAGTCCCTTTCAGAGGCCAATATCCTGCGCTTGCTGGGGCGCGACGACGAAGATGCTCGTATGGCAGTGGATTTAGCCAACGGCTCCCTCGCCCAAGCCCGCGCCATTTTGGAAGATGACGACGCGCGCATGCTGCGTGTACAAAGAAAGCGCGAGTTGGAAACGTTGCTAAAAAGTCTTTCTACCACTCATGATGGTGCCCTTCTGCGCTTTAGCGATGCCTTTAACGGCGACCGCGATGCCGTGCGTGAGGAAATTTTACTGATTCGTCGGCATTATCGTCACAGGCTCAACCAAGCCCTTTCCGATGGCACCGATCTCAGTCGGCCCATCCATATTTTGCATCAAACAACCACCGCCCTAGAAAGGCTCGAAACCAATACCGAGTCCTCCCTCATCTTGGGCGCCTTACTCATAGAAATGGCGCGCGCCTTGCGCCAATAGAGAGGAGAACACCCTATGCCGCAAATTATTGGCGTACAATTTCAGCGTGCCGGAAAAATCTACTATTTCGACAGCGCCGACCAACAAATCGAAACCGATACCTATGTGATCGTTGAAACCGCGCGTGGCATCGAATATGCTCGCGTTGCCCTTGCCACTCACTGGATTCCGGAAGAAGACCTGGAAGCATCGCTCAAGGACATCATCCGTGTCGCCACCGAAGAGGACGCGCAAACCTATGAAGACAATCTTGAAGCGGCAAAGGATGCCTATAAGATTTGCCAAGAAAAAATTCAGCTTTGCGAGCTTGATATGAAACTCGTCAATGTGGAATACACCTTTGACCGTGCCAAGGTCATCTTTAACTTTACCGCCGATGAACGCGTGGACTTCCGTGAGCTCATCAAGGAACTTGCCGCCGTTTTCCATACCCGCATCGAATTGCGTCAAATCGGCGTACGCGACGAATCAAAGATTGTCGGCGGTGTCGGCATCTGCGGTCAGCCCCTCTGCTGCCACCGTTTCCTCACCGATTTTTCACCGGTGTCCATCAAAATGGCAAAGGAACAGAGCCTGTCCCTAAACCCTACTAAAATCAGCGGCTGCTGCGGCCGCCTCCTGTGCTGCTTAAATTATGAAAACGAACATTATGTCGAATCCAACCGCTTGGCGAGAGAACAAACCAAGGCAGAAAAGGCTGCCCAAGAACAAGCTTGTGCCCAATGCCCTCATGCAGAGGCTGTAGCGGACGTGCCGGCGGCGCCGGAACAAGACGACGATACCACCGACATTTCCGTGGAAACCTACTACGACCCATCCCTGGTACAATGCACCGTGGATGCGGCAAAGCAAGACAACGGCAACAAAAAACGCAGCCACACCCCAAAGGATAAGAAAACCACCAAAAACGGCGAGCGCAACAGCAAGCCAAAGAAGCCAAAACGTCCTCATGATGGTGAAGACGACGAATACCAAGACTACAAGCACGAAAAGAGCGAAAACCCACGAAACCCCCGCAACCGCGCCAGCCGTGGCGGACGCAATAGGAATAAGAACCATGCCAAACCAAAACAACCAGCCAACGACCAATGATTTGGAGTGGACCGACCTTGCCCTAAACGGCTGGGGGCTTTACCAACGGAAGGGCGGTCTTCGCTTCTCCATTGATGCGGTGCTGTTGTCACATTTTGTCAAGCCCGCCGCGCGCATCCTGGATGCCTGCACCGGCACCGGCGTCGTTGCCACCATCATGGCGGCGCGCTTTCCCGAAGCACGCATTCACGGTGTGGACATTCAACCTCAGCTGGTTGAAAACGCCCTGGCAAGCCGTGACCGCAACGGTATTGACCCCGAGCGGTTGACCTTTTCCTTGCATGATATGCGCGACCGTGCGCCGGAGATGCAGCGCAAGTTTGATCTTGTGACCTGCAATCCACCCTTTTTCAAAGTGGGCCACGGCGCTGCCAATCCCGACAGCGAAACCGCCTTGGCACGTCATGAGCACACCTGCACCCTAGACGACATGTTCCGTTTTGCCGCCTACGTGCTGCGTGAACGCGGACGCCTTGCCATTATTCATCGCGCTGTGCGCTTGGACGAAGTCCTTGCCACCGCACGACAATACAAATGTAAGCCGGTACGCCTGCAGCCTGTTTATGCACGTGTGGAAGAGCCCGCCAAACTCTTTTTGCTCGAATGTTGTTACCTCGGTGCCCAAGACCTCGTCTTGGAAGAACCCCTCTACATTTACGACGATGCCGGCTACTATCGCCCGACCATTCAATCCTGGTATCAAGGCGAATCATCCTGAACCTGACCGCGGAAGAAACGAGAGACCCTCCTATTCTTCCGCTTCTTTTATTTTGGCAACAGTTCCCAAAACCATCCCACGATGCGCCCCACACCCACTATAATAGGGGTAATAAGGACGCACAATGAACGGAGGACCCCTTATGGAAAACAAAAGCGGCATGCTCTATCTCTGCGCAACGCCCATCGGTAACCTCGAAGACATCACCCTGCGCGTACTGCGCACCCTCGAAGAAGCCGACATCATCTTTTGTGAAGACACCCGCAACAGCCTCAAACTCTTGCGCCATTTTGAAATTTCAAAGCCCCTGTCCAGTTACCACGACCACTCGCCGGAATCCCGTGCGTTGCATATTGCAGACCTCGTGCGCGACGGCAAGCAAGTCGCCCTCATTAGCGACGCTGGCATGCCGGTCATCAGCGACCCCGGCTTTGATTTGATCAATACCTTTCGCGAGCAAGGCCTGCCTTACACGGTGTTACCCGGTCCAAGCGCTTCCTTGACCGCCCTTGTTTTGAGCGGTCTTCCCAGCGGACGCTTCGTCTTTGAAGGCTTTCTGCCACGCAAAAAGAAGGACATCGACGACCGCCTCGCCGTTTGTGATGCAGAAACCGGCAGCACCATCTTTTATGAATCGCCGCATCGCATCGACACCACCTTGGAAATCTTTGCCAAGCGTTGGCCCGACCGCAGCCTGGCTGCCGTGCGTGAAATCAGCAAACGTTTTGAAGAAGTCATCCGTGGCACCACCCAAGAAGTATGCGACCACTTTAAAGAAAACGCTCCCCGCGGGGAATTTGTCCTCATTCTAGGGCCTGCCGTGCAAGAAGCCCAAAGCAACGAAGACAAACTCGAAGCAGCGATTGACCTCGCTCGTCGCCTCGTGACGGAAGAAGGCTACAGCACCAACCAAGCGGCAAAAGAAGCCGCTGCCAAAACCCGCCAACCAAAACGTGTCATCTATCAAGCCCTCTTGGAAGACGCATAAAGAGACGCTTGTAACCTAGGCACGAACCAAGTCTTCCCACAAGGGAGTTGGGGGAAGGTGGCGCCCGTGAGGGCGACGGATAGGGGTTTCGATACGTTACTATTCGTACTCTCTTCCATATCATAGAAAGCGCGCGAACGACCTCAAAAGCCGTCCCCCTTGGGGCACCCAAGGGCACTAGCTTCGCGTCGGAAGTGGCAGGCGTGAGCCTGACGGAAGGGGGGAACTTGCTAGCAATATAGACTGCGTCCCAACCAACGCATCTACCCCCCCACCACCGTGCAACTAACCCACACTACACACGCAAGGCCATACAATTCCGCAAGCGAGCTCCCCCCACCGAGCCCTAACAGGCTCACCTCCCACCCAAAGGGAGAGGCACTGGTGTATTCTCGCACTTTCTCATCACTATGAAATAGCAGCGACGCATCCAACCACTACAACGAAAGAAGGCATCCCATGTCACGCTTTACAAAATTCTTGAACAGCCTCATAGGCCTCTGCCTCATGGTATTTGCCGCGCTGGCCTTTTATCTGTTCTTTTATCAGAACAGCATCTCCTGGCTCAGCCCTTATGTGACCATTTGGGGCTACGCCTTCGGCTGTCCCCTCACCAGGGCCACCGGCATTGTCCTCTTGGGCATTGGGCTTTTTAGTCGCCGCAGCCTGCCGCGTCTGTACAACGACCTCGACGGCGGCAGCGTGTCCGTAAGCCGCAAGGCCCTCAAAAATATCACCTATACCGCCGTTGAACGTTTTGACGGCGTTTTGGAAGACCGCGTCAAAGTGCGCATCGTGCGTAAGCATGGCGTGCCAAGCTACAGCGTCAAAGTGTGGATTGGCACCGCGGAGGGCGACCCTCTGCCAAGCCAACACGCCGCCATTCGTGCCCGGATTGCCCAAGACCTCTTGCACTGCACCGGCGTTGCCACTGCACGTGTGGACCTCGTCTTCTACTCATCCGCACAAACAAACGAGGGAGGGACTGCCAATGTCCAATAACACCCCATGGTGGGACACCGACGAACCAAAACAACAACCTACCCCATGGTGGGACACCGACGAAAGTACCGATGTGCCACTGTTTACCGACTCACACGCCCCAAAAACCGATGCACCGACACGCATCGACATGCGCAACACTTGGGCGCGTATTTTACAGTGGGTCAATCAAAACATCCATACCGTCATTTACATGACCATTGGTCTCTGCATGGCGATAGGCATCCTCAATATTGGCTTTTGGCGCACCTTTTTGGTCGCCCTTTGCCTAGGCGGCGGCTACCTTCTCGGCAGCTGGCATGATGGCAATCCAGGCCTTATGCGACGCCTTAAACGCTTTAGCCAGCGTTTTCTTGATGGCAACCCCTTTATGAACAAACGTAATTGAAAGGATCTGATTCCATGAGTGAACAAATGATTCCACAACCAACCGACACCCTCATCATTGACGACGGCGTCATCGAAAAAATTACCGGTGTCGTCGCCCGCGAAATTGACGGCATCCTTGATATGAAAGGCTCCCTCATGAGCGGCTTTGCCACCAGCCTTGGTGCAGTCAGCAAATCCTCCAAAGGGGTCACCGCCATCGTTGAAGGTGCCGCCGCCAGCATCGAAATCAAAGCCATCCTTGAATACGGCGCCTCTGCCCCCCTCATTTTTGAGCAAATCAAAGTTGCTGTGCGCCGCGAAATCAAAGCCATGACCGGCCTCGATGTGAAAGACATCCAATTCCGTGTGGTTGACATCATGACACCGGAAGAATTTGAACGCAACAGCAAAGAAGCCGCTAAAAAATCCAACCCACCGGCTTAATTAAATATGTGAAAAAGGCAAACGCCTGAGCAATGCGTACAACATACAAAGGAGGAATCACCGATGAAAGAAAAAATCCTGAAGTTCTCTGCCCTTGGGCTCGCTGTTTTTTCTTGCGTGCTCTCCGCAAAAACCCTCAAAAAAGCAGTGTCACTTTTTAAACGCGCCTAAAGAAAATTGCCACCGGACC
>USCP01000123.1 GCA_900553245.1 uncultured Peptococcaceae bacterium | reverse complement strand
CTGTTGATTTATGCGAGTCTTTACGGCATAAAGAACAAGCTGTCCCTTCCGGCAGCCACAGATGTGAACCTTTATCATATTTCCTCGGAAGTAATGGCTTCTTTACGAAAATTGCCGGTATCTCTGTATGAAGCGGCGACCTTGACCATGTCCAGTTCCTTTGTAAAAGCCTATCTTCCTGAAGCGGTGATTTGCGCTTACACTCATCAATAATTGAAGGGGCTGCTGTACGCTCAGGAAAGGAGGGGAGCGTGTGATTTTTCAAGAAAAAACTTACAGTGTATTGATTGTGACAGCATCGGATACCTTTACAAACAGTGTGATGCCGCTGCTCCCCATGACGGAGTATTGGCCGGTGACGACGCTCCATAGCGTCAGTGAAGCGCAACGATGCATTGTGGAAAAGGCGTACGATATTGTGCTCATCAATGCTCCGCTGCCGGATGATTTTGGCATGCATCTGGCAATCGACATTTGTACCAACAGTGGCGCCGGTGTATTGCTCCTTGTGAAGAACGCGCTGTTTAACGATATCTATGCAAAGGTGGTTGGCTATGGGGTGCTCACCTTGTCGAAGCCGACAAACTCACGGATGATTGCGCAAAATCTCCGTATCCTTTGTGCCACCAGAGAACGGATGCGTCAAATGCAAGAAAAGCAGGCAACGGTCGAGGAAAAAATCGAAGAAATTCGTCTTGTCAATCGTGCCAAATGGTTGCTCATTGAGTGTTTGAGTATGACAGAGTCAGAGGCCCATCACTATATCGAAAAACAAGCCATGGACGAACGCATCTCCAAGCGTGAGGTGGCAGAAAACATCATTAAAACCTATAAATAAGAGTGCGGACATGCTCAAACGCAAAAGAACACTTTGTTGCCATTTAACGTGGCGTCAAAGTGTTCTTTTGTTTTTTTATGGGGTTGAGTACTTACTTTTGCATGTGCTCGCCCTCTTCGTCAACGGCAAAGCCGTCGTCGTTAGTGAGGGCATAGTTTTCAACGTCGGCGTCATCGGAGACGCGGGTTACGATGAAGTCTTCGGCGAAACGCTTTGCTTTGCCGTTTTTGATGTCGCGCTTGTCCATAAAATACCCGAAGATACAGAAGACCAAGGCGCCGAGGAAGTTGACGAAGAGGTCCTTCATGGTATCGGCAATGCCGACATCGAGATAGCCCCCTTCGATGACATGAACGGTGCCGTCACCGGTGATAATGTGGGTTTCGACAATGTCTTTGATGCCAATACAGGTTTGGACATTGTCCGGGTCAAGGGTGACAGAGCTGATGCTTGTGAGGATGACGTCCTTTTGCATATCCATCGCAAAGAGGTTGTCCATCGCAAATTCCCAAAACTCCCAGAGCACGCCGATGGTCATAGAAAAGCAGAAGGCGACCATGGAGAGGTAGAAGGGGGAGAGGTTCATGTTCTTGCTGTTGCGGTTCAAAAGCTCTACCGTGGAAAAGCCCACTGCCGCCGCGAGAAAGCCGTTGATGGTGTGAAGCATGGTATCCCAGCCTGGGATGGACACATAGAAGTGGTTGACTTCGCCCAAAATTTCCGCGGCAAAGATAAAGAGGTAGATGCTCCCTTCAAGCATTGGCGGAATGTTAATAGAGAAGCCGTGCTCCATCAGAGAAGGCACGAGGAACAAGAGCAGTGACAACAGACAGTAGGCGGCGCCGTTGTAGTTGCCGTTAAAGATGGCACGAATCCCTGCCAGAATGATGAGAACGCGGAGAACCGAGTAGATAATAAAGACGCTGCGGTCGTAGCGGATGTGCTCACGCACGTTGTTGCGAATGTTCTTGATGATGCGGAACAATAGTAAATCCCCTTTCAAAAGATGTAGTTCTATGGTAAAGGTTCTATCCTGTGATTGCAAGATTTGTGTAAAGATTTTCGTGATTGTCCAACCATAGGGAATTGGGTATAATAGGATAGAGCATGTATACACCAATTGAACCCTCTGAGGGGATCTATCAAAGGAGATTACACCATTGAGCGATTACAAAGAACAAATCGTCTTAGAAGATGATTTGGCAGCGCGTATCTTTGGCCCTGCCGATCACTATTTGCGTCTCATCACGGCAAACTTGCTCTGCCAGGTGGTGGCACGCGGCAATGTGTTGACCCTTTTGGGCAGCAAGGAAAGTGTGGCGGTGGCGCGGGCGCTGTTTGATTATTTAGTGACCTTGGCGCGCGAGCGTGAGCTTGAAGAAGGCGATGTACATTATGCGCTGACAACCGCTGCCCGTGAAATGGCAGCAGGGGAAGTGGAAGGCCTCAACGAGGTGCTTTTAATGACCCCACGCGGTAAGCAAATTCGCCCGAAGACCAAGGGCCAAAAAGAATACCTCGATATGATTCGCAAAAAAACCATCACCTTCGGCATTGGACCGGCAGGGACCGGGAAAACCTATTTGGCGGTAGTGATGGCTGTTTTGGCGCTCAAACGCCGAGAAGTGGAGCGCATCATTCTCACCCGTCCGGCGGTGGAAGCCGGTGAAAAGCTGGGCTTCTTACCGGGGGATTTACAAGAAAAAATCGACCCGTATCTTCGCCCGCTTTATGATGGGCTCTATGACACCTTGGGACAAGAAACCGCCCAGCGCCATTTGGAAAAGGGTATTATTGAAATTGCGCCTCTTGCGTATATGCGTGGGCGCACCTTAGATGATGCATTTATTATTTTGGATGAAGCGCAAAATACCACGCCGGAGCAGATGAAGATGTTCCTTACCCGTATCGGCTTTGGTTCTAAGGCCGTAGTAACCGGGGACTTAACACAGATTGACTTGCCAAACGCCAACCAATCGGGATTACGACAAGCCTATCGTATTTTGCAGCATATTGAAGAGATTGGTTTTTATGAGCTGGACGCGGAGGATGTGGTACGTCATCCTGTGGTAGCGAAGATTATTCGCGCCTACGATCGCTTTCAGTCAAGGGAGATGAGTCGACATGCACTCAGAGATGAATCACAAAAAGACGAGCCGATGGCGCCCGTTCAATAAATTTTTGGAACACCGCACTTTTTCCTATAAAGTGGTGGTTTGTGTGACCTTTGTCATCATCGGTTTGGTGATGTTTCAGGGTCTTGCATCCACACAGCTTTTTTGGAAAGTGGGGGATGTGGCCAGTCGTACGGTGACCGCGGATCGCAGTGTGGTTTATGAAGACACGGAAGCGACAAAAGCCAAGAAAGAGGCGGCCCTCAATAATTTTGAGGATGTCTATCAAATCAATTTGGATCAGTTTAACAATCTCTCATTGGTGGCGATTGACCGCACCTTTGAAGATTTGCAAAAGGCCTTGGTGAGCGAAAAAACCGCAACCAAGGATGATAAACAGGTCATGACCGAAGAAAAAGAGCGCCGCATGGCCTTAGACAGTCTTTTAAAAAGCGAAGTGAGTGACGAAGACTGGGCGGAACTTTCCACCTATACGGCTGAACACATTGAGCTGTTGCATCGTCAGGCGGTGGCAATTAGCTCTAATGTGATGGGCAAGGGGGTAAAGGAAGGCCAATTAAATGAAGCCAAGGCAGAGCTTTTGGAAAACGTCGACCAATCCTATGCCTTTAGTGATTTGGACCGTCGCTTGGTGCATCGTATTTTGGAAAACACCAAGTTTTATCCAACCAGTGAAATCAACCAAGAGGACACCGAGGCACGCCGTCAGGAAATCTTGGCGAGTGTAGATCCGGTGTTTTACACCATCCAAAAGGATCAAGTTATTGTCAATAAGGGCGATACCATCAGCGCTGAGCAGTATGCCGCGCTACAAGCCCTGTCCAATAACAAGGAACGCTCCCCGTACAAGATTGCGTTAGGGATGCTTTTGACAATGATGCTCCTTTTTGTGGGGCTTTCTAAGTTCAATGAATGGCGCGGTCGCCATAAATCAAGTGTGGAATGGCAGCGCAATGTGTCCATCATTTTGGTGGCAATGACGATTATTATAGTATTGTTCCCTGTGATTAGTGCCATTCAGATTGGTACCAATCCAAATGCCTCCGAGCTGGTCAATTTCCTCATTCCGATTCCGGCAGTGACGGTGATGATTGCCATTCTGCTTGGCAATGACGAGGCGGTATTTGTGACATTGCTCATGGGGGTGCTGGTAGGGCTCTACACCAACGACGTGTATGTGAGCTTTGCCAATGTTGCCGGTTCTCTCATGGCATTGACCCAAGTCAAGGTGGTGCACCGACGCACCGATTTGACCATGTCTGCCGTCTATGCGGTGGGGGGCTTGGCCTTGGTGGCTTGTATCTATGCGTTGATGGCTGAGCTTGATACCCGAGATTTACTCGTGCTTTTGGCATATTGTGTGGGCAACGGCTTTTTGACCTTGATGCTCACCATTGGGCTCCTGCCATATCTGGAAACGGCGTTTAATGTCACCACCTCCTTGACTTTGATGGAGCTGTGTGACCCAAACACGCCGCTTCAGCGTGACTTGATGAACAAGGCAGCAGGCACCTATCAACATTCGTTGATGGTGGCAAACCTTGCCGAGGCAGCGGCCCTTCGGATTGGGGCCGATGCACAACTGGTGCGCACCGCTGCGTACTATCATGACATCGGGAAAATCAAGCGTCCGGAATTCTTCTCAGAAAACCAAATGACCTATTTGAATCCCCACGATAATCTGGCGCCGACCCTTTCGACGTTGATTATCACCTCCCATGTTAAGGATGGGGTTGCAATGGCCAAGGAAGCGCGTTTGCCGCAGCCAATCATCGATATGATTGGTCAGCACCATGGCAATACGGTGGTGGGATATTTCTATCACAAGGCGAAAAAGCTAGACCCGGATATCAACATGGACGATTTCCGTTATAATTGCAAGCGTCCGCAAACCCGTGAAGCCGCTATTCTCATGATTGCGGATACGGTGGAAGCGGCGGTGCGTTCAAACATCAATCGTCTTTCCCATGGGCAAATCGAAAGTTTTATTCGTAACCTTATTAACGACAAGATGAACGACAAGCAATTCATCGAATGTAACTTGACCTATCGTGACATCCGCGACATTACCGATGAAATGATGCGGATGATTAACAGCATTTACCACAAACGTGTGGCGTATCCGGACAAGAAAAGCCTATTAAAATAAAAGGAGATGCGACATGCAATTTGATATTGTAAACGAGTGGGGCGAGCTTGACGAAAGCTGGCTTCGTCGTCTTGATGAAATTTTGCCCCTTTATGCCGAGCAAGAAGGCTTGCCCGATGAAATGATCATTGGCCTGACTTTTACCGACGACGACACCATCCGCGAGATTAACCGCGACACCCGCGACATTGACCGCGCCACCGACGTGCTCAGTTTTCCAATGTATGAGCGCGATGATGAAATCGAGCTTTTCGAAGACGAGTTGGCGCCGTTTGGCGACATTGTGTTATCGGTGCCGCATGCCATGGCGCAAGCCGAGGAATATGGCCATAGTGTAGAGCGTGAGGTGTGCTATTTGATTGTGCATGGGCTCATGCACCTGGCAGGCTATGACCACATCGAAGAGGACGATAAGGCGGAAATGCGTGCCGCCGAAGAAGCCTTGTTAAATGCAGTGGGTGTGACCCGCGCATGAATAAAGTGACACTGATGGAAGAGGCGCGCAAAGCACGCTTGAATGCGTACGCGCCTTATTCGCATTTTATGGTCGGTGCGGCGCTGTTGTGTGCCGATGGGACTGTGGTGCATGGTGCGAATGTGGAAAATGCAAGTTACGGTCTGACCTCCTGCGCTGAGCGCAATGCCATTTTTGCGGCGGTCAGTAGCGGCAAGCGCGACTTTTGTGCCATTGCTGTGATTGGCAATACCCTCGCTGTGCCTTGCGGGGCGTGCTTGCAGGTGATGAGTGAATTTGCACCCACCATGCCTGTGTATATCGCAGGCCTTGACCAAGATGATATTATAGAAAGTTCTGTGCAGGCATTGTTGCCTTCGCAGTTTACCCTTAAAAAGACCAGCGGTGTAATGTCAAGCGAATATCAATAAAGAATTAATCACTTACTAA
>USCP01000122.1 GCA_900553245.1 uncultured Peptococcaceae bacterium | reverse complement strand
CGAATTGGGTTTTGGAATAGCGCTCAAAAGGCGCCCCTGCCGATGCGTAACCGTGCTCTTCAATCCATGCAACCAGGGCGCCGTAGGCATCGGAAAGGGAAGAATAGCTTCCTTTGTGAATGGTCATCGCGCATTGCATGCCACCAATAACGTCATCAGCTTGGTCGGTTTCTTGAATACCAACAAAGAGTTCGACGTCTGTGCTTGATTCATTGAAGGTATCATCGTGATAGATGGCGCCGCGCATGCCGTTCGGTGTAAGGCGTTTTTTTGCCATGCGTTCATAGAGGGCGCTATAATGGGTGCCGAAATCATTGATCGCCATGGTCTTACGACTGGTTAAAACAGGATGACAGGGTGCTGTAGTGAGGGTGATGGTGTAACGATTTTGATAATCCATAAGATTGCCCGTCCTTTCAAAGCTGTAAAGATGTCCCTCAAGTTCGCTAATAATTTGAGTGAGGACATACTGTTGCGTTTTGAGTTGCTGATGGTGTTTCTTGAGTAAACTCAGCTGAGCATAATCAGATTCAGGGGAAAGAAAGGTGCGGATGTCTTCCAAGCTAAGACCGTAACGTTTTAAACGACTAATTAAAAGCATTTGATTGACCTGCTCAATACCGTAATAACGGTAACCGGTTTCTGCGTCAACCGTAAGGGGTGGCAAAAGACCGATGCGATCGTAATAATGTAGCGTTTTAACGCTGACCTGACAAATTTTGGAAAATTCTCCAACGGTATACATGTCGTTCCTCCTATGAATTGATGGATTCGAATCTGGTTGTAGTATATGCTCTGACCTAAGAGGAGGGTCAAGGGGAGGGACGTTGATTTTTTAAAAACGTTCCGATGGCGAGACCGTTTACGGTATTGTAAAGCTGAATGGCACCGTTTTCTGCGGTGTTATAGGTTGGGATAGCGAGGGCGGTGAGACCGTCGGTAACTTCTTTGTGCGGGTGTCCGTAGCGGTTGCCGCGGCCTGCACTAATCAATGCCAAACGTGGGTCTTGCGTTTGATAAAAGTCCTCGTTCCAATCAACGTCGCTACCATGGTGAGGGACAATAATCACATCCGTTGGCTCCTGCCATGGCAGATTCGTTAAAGTGTCGGCGTTGCTGTCGCCGGTAAAGAGATAGCTTGTGTTGTTGTCGGTCAAACGGGCAATGACCTGATTGGCGTTTTCTTTATCATCGGTGCCTATATCACGCAGGACACATTCGAGAGATAAGCCGTCGGCGTGAAAGGTGAGTGCGCGGTTGGCGTTAATGATGGCGGTGTCCTTTAGATAAGGTGTGAGCATCTGCCATTCTTCACCGGTTTGGGCAGCGGGTGAGGCAATGAGCTGTTTTACATGAAAATCACGCAAGAGATGAGCCAACCCGCCGATATGGTCGGCATCACCATGACTGAGAACGATGGTATCGATACGGTTTACTCCATAATACCGGAGGCTTTGGGCAAGGGTATCGCTACCGGGACCGGTGTCAAAGACTAGCCAATCACCGTTCGTACTTTGGTAGGCACAGCCGGTGCCTTGTCCCACATCAAACATTGAAAGGCGCAAGTCGGCAGGTGCCGCCGGACGCAGGCATAGCGCAGCAACCAGGGCACAGACCGCAGTAAGGGCAAGGGCGTGGATACGCGGGGCGTTAAGCGGTACCAGTAGAAAGAGGAGCAATCCCAGATAGTAGAAACACAGTAGTCCAAGGGCGGGTTGTCCGATATGGAAGTGGAGGGTGCCGACAAAGTGATGAATGATATTCATCAGTGCCACAATGACGGTAATGATGGCCTTTACCGGTAAGAAAAATAGGCCACCAAGGGCAGGTAAGACCCCTGCCAATAAGAGCGCGACCAAGGACAAGGGCACCAATAGACTGAAAAACGGTACAACGAGAAGATTCATCACCGTGGAAAGAGGAGATACGGTGTAGAAATAGTATGCCACCAATGGCAGTGAAACCAGTTCCGCGGCAAGGGAGAGGGCGATGCCGTCTGCAAGCCATGAAGGCAAGCGATGGAAATAAGGTGCGAGATGCTGTGGGATAAGAATCAAGCCGAGCATAGCGAGAAAGGAGAGCTGAAACCCGATTTGCCAGAGATTGTAAGGATTGGCAATGAGAAGCATAAAAGCTGCCAAGGCAACGATCGTAAGCGGATCACGATAGCGTAACAGTCGGAGTGCCAAAAGCGTTAGTATCCCCATGAGGCTGGCGCGAATCGCCGGAGCGCTGGCATCGCTCAAGAGGGTATAGAGGGTCAACAAGGGCACCAATAGAAGCAGCAAGCCCCAACTGTTTTGCCTGCGTAAAAGTTTGGCAAGGGCAAGGATAAACCCTAAAATAAAGGTCACATGCAATCCGCTGACCGAGAAAATATGAATAATACCGAATTGTTGACTTGCCATATAGAAATCTTCACTGAGGTCCGCCACATCGCCAAAGAGTGTGGCGGCAATGAGTGCTTGCTCACCGTCGTTTAAGTAGTGGGAAAGAATATTGGTGTAAACCCCTTTGAGATGGTTGACGGCTCGTGCCCATGATGCTGGGGCATGGATCAGGGAACCACTTTCCGTTGTTTCTAAGACCGAGTAAATGCCGCGTTGGGCGAGCATGCTGGCTTCGTCATAGCCGCCGGGATTGGTTTGTACTGCCGGCGCTACCAAGGTGCCATTAAATTGATAAGTGCCACGTATGTCATAGGTGGTGGCATCCTCCCAAGGACGTTTGATACGAATATTCACCGGCTCCTTAAAATCGTGTTCATTGAGGGCGGTGACGGCGGCATCCACATAGGTGCGGTTTGCTGGCGCGCGAACAATCTGCGCCTCAATTTGTACCTCCTTATTGTGATAGGGGATGAGTTCTTGTTCAAGAGCGGTTGTGTGGCTCATAAACAAAAAGCCACCGACGCTTGCTACAAGACAAGCGAGCGCCACCCACCTCTGACGCAGGTGCAAGGCATAAATAAGTGTCGCCGCCAGACATAAAAAAACGCACCCACCCGCAAGCAATGAGGACACATTGCTCAGCCAAAGACCGGCGATGAATGCAAGAATCATCGCACACAGGGGTCTTTTGACAGGGTAGATGCGCATAGTCGTCTCCTTTTTTAGACAGTCACATGGGCTTTTAATTTTTCAAAGGTTTTTTCACCAATGCCGCTCACCTCTTGCAATTCCTCGATGGTTTTGAAGCCACCGTGCTCCTCGCGGTAAGCGATGATGGCATTCGCACGAACCTCACCGATATTAGGAAGGTTTTGCAGTTCCTCCAAGGAAGCGGTATTGATATTTATGATTACATCTGGGGTGGCCGCGTCGCCGGTACTATTTACACCGGTAGTGGCTTGAGCAGGCGCGGTTTCTCCCACCTTTGGCACGGTGATTTTTTGCCCGTCTGAGAGCTTTTGTGCCAAATTGAGCTGGGACAAATCGGCATCGGCAGTGGCGCCGGCGGCACGCACCGCGTCATCCACACGAGCATCTGCAGGAAGGGTGTAGACGCCTGCAGTGGTTACCGCGCCGACCACATGCACCTTGACCTCGCTTGTTGATTTCGTCGCGTCTGCTTCTTTGGGAGCACTGCTTTTTTCATCAAGCGCCGATGGCGCCTCGTCAACCAACGCCAAGCCGGCATGCTCTGCTTGCCAGTCTTCATACACCGTGCCGCCAAAAAACGCACACACCGCAATCACTGCAACAGCAAAGCCCAATGTTTTCCAACTTGTGTGAAGCTCTAACCACTCGCGTATTTTTGTCAACCAATCAGCCATTTCGGATGCCTCCCTTCAATGAATGTCGATATAATATATCATTAGTATATCATTAGAGTCATGGATTTGCCATCGGAATAATAAGAATACGAGGAAAACATTATATGCACAACTAGATATATTGTGAATTATATGTTAATTTAAATATAACTATTGAATGTATGACTTTATTAATAAGATAGTGGAGATTTTGTTATGATGAGTCCTGAAAGTATGATTGCTCTTGGCCTGGCAGAATATACCTTTAATTTGGATAAATTTTAAAAATAGTCATGTAAAGCTGCCGCATGATATATTTGGCAGCTTTTTAGTTTTCGCGGTCAATGGTAATCGTGATACGTTTTTAGATATAACAATTGAGCTGAGTATTAAAGATTTAGTGGTGTTTTTAATAGACGGAAAATACAGCCTATTAACAAAATAATGACAGTAATTTATTAATGAGTTATACTAAAAATAGTTTAATAGTATTGGTCTAAGTCTAAGTGGAGGGTTTTATGGGAAAACAATATGATTATCAAATGCAATTAACTCATTCAAAATTAAATAAGAGTAAAATTATTAAAGCGAATTCTAAAGAAGAATTGAATCAAAAAATAAAGGAGCAGAGTAGAAAGTGGGAGGAGGAATGGAAACGTCACTTAGAAGCGCAGGAAAGAAAAGTGGAAAAAGAAGCAAAGAAGCAGAACGAAGAAGATAGTATACAGTATGCCAAAGTCTGTACGCAACAAGCTGAAAAAACACAAGAATTAATAAGTGATTTTTTATTAAATAATCTTCATGTTGAGATGATGGGGATAAATGATTGTAAAGACCATTCTGAGTATCATATCGAAAAACCGGTGGAACCTATTATGAAAAAGGTTCCTAAAGAACCCCAAAGAACATATCAAAAATATAATCAGCAACCTTCGTTATTAGTTAAATTATCTAAAAAGAAAATGGCGGAGTTTGAAGCTCAGAATACAGCTGCTTTTAATAGGGACTATGATGATTGGAAATGTATATGTGCTAAAATCGTAGAACAAAATCAAAAAACAAAAACGATTTATAAAGCAAGCCTACAAAAATGGAATCAAGAAAGAGCTGAATTTTATAGACAACAAGAAGAAAATAACAAACGATGGGATGATTTTTTTGAGGCGTTTAGCTTAGGAGAAAGTTGGGCAGTAGAAGAGTATTTTAGATTGTCTTTTCAGAGGATTAATTATCCGTTTGATTGGGAAAAAGAAATAGAGTTGGAATATAATAAAGACGCTCGTATCATTATTTTAGACTTTGTGCTGCCAGAATTAAAAGATCTCCCAAAACTAAAATCTGTATCTTATGTGAAGAGTCGTGATGAATTTAAGTATACCTATCATACAGATACATATATGAAAAAGAAATACGATAGTATTGTTTATCAGATAGTATTGGTAATTATTAATCATATATTTTCTTGTACAAAAGGGGCTTTTCCAGTAGAGTCAATTGTATTTAATGGCAAAATAAAAACTATAGATGCAGCAACGGGTAAATTTATTGAACCGTATATTTTGTCTGTTAGTGTTACTAGAAAAGAATTTGAAGAATTATGTATGGAAAATATAGAGCCAAAAGCATGGTTTAAAAAAACAAAAGGGGTTGCAGCTAATACCTTGATAGATGTAACACCAGTTGCACCAGTGCAACTAATGTCGAAAACTGATAAACGATTTATAGATAGCTATGCTGTTATTGATGAATTGAGTAAAGATCAGAATTTGGCTGCAATGGATTGGCAAGATTTTGAACACTTAATTCGAGAATTGTTTGAAAAAGAATTTAGTATTACTGGTGGTGAAGTAAAAATTACTCAGGCAAGTCATGATGGCGGGGTAGATGCTGTAGCGTTTGATCCAGATCCTATTCGAGGTGGAAAAATTCTTATTCAGGCTAAACGGTATACTAATGTAGTTGGTGTGTCAGCAGTAAGAGATTTATATGGTACTGTAGTGAATGAAGGTGCGACTAAGGGGATTTTGGTAACAACTTCTGATTATGGTAATGATGCCTATAATTTTGTAAAAGATAAACCAATTACACTGATAAATGGAGGAAATCTCCTCTATCTGCTAGAAAAACACGGATATCATATGAAAATAGACGTAAAGGAAGCTAAAAGAATACTAAATAGCTGATTGAGTATAAAATAAAGCTCTACCTTATGAAAGGTAGAGCTTTCAGACTGTCGAAAAAGGTCGCCGAAAGGCGGCCTTTTTCTTATATAATAGATAT
>USCP01000121.1 GCA_900553245.1 uncultured Peptococcaceae bacterium | reverse complement strand
GAAATGATTGGTGATGAAACATTTTGACAGAATAGAACTCTTTTCAATTCCTAATATGATGTGTTATTTTCGCATCATATTGATTCCGTTTTACTGCTATCTGTATATCACTGCGGAAACGCCAATGGATTATTTGTGGGCGACGGTGATTGTATTGATTTCGGCGCTTACGGATTTGTTTGATGGTCAGATTGCACGTCGCTTTCACATGGTGACGGAGTTTGGCAAGGTTTTGGACCCTGTGGCGGATAAAATCAACCATGCTGCTATGGCGGTGTGTGTGGCAACCAAGTATCCATTTATGTGGGCGCTATTGGCACTCATGGTGGTGAAGGAAGGCTATATGGCCTATCAAGGGATGCATTTTCTTGGCAAAAACAAGATGATGGATGGCGCCATGTGGTTTGGCAAGGTGTGTACCGCCACCTTGTTTGTGGGGCTCGTGTTGCTCTTCTTCTGGTTTAATATGCCGGTAGGCGTCGCAAACGGGATCATCCTCATTATGATGTGTGTGATGGTATTTACCTTTGTGAAATACGTGATGTACTATCAAAACATGGAAAAAGAATTGAACGACTAAAAAGAAACCGAAGACGTCAGGGGGCGTCTTCGGTTTTTTATTGAAAGCGCACCGCCCAGCGGCTATCATGGAAGTAATATAAGGCGCGTAGCGCAGGAGGTGGTTCAAGTGGAACGATTGATTTTTGTTTGTACATCAGAGGTATTGGTGCAGTTTCCGCTCCTTGCAGTGGAAGAAAATGTGAAGGCAGACACACCGTTTACCCTCTTAGTGGCGGATGCGCCCTTTATGCTCGACTATGCGCCGACGAAGACCCATTGGAAATGTCGCGCGCGCACCATCGGCGAATGGCCGGCAATGAAAAATGCAACCCTCACCATGCACAAGGAAACCGGCTTGGTGGATTTGAGTAGGGAGGAAGCAGCGGCGTATCTGCCTCATTACTTTAATTTGTGTCGCAGTCTGAGCGCTTACGCTGAAGCGCACACTTGTCGGACAGCGCCAGGAGAGGCAATTGCCCTGCGTTTAGAGAATGGGGCACTAACCATGCAACTACTTTCAGGTGATGCGCGTCCACCGCTTTTGGGTGTAACTTTGAACGGTGAATATGTGGCGGCGAAAGCCAATTGGGCATTAGTGGACGTACAAGGGGAAGCGGTAGAAGTGCTGACAGCACATGCTGAAACGGGCGACCGTGCAAGCATCCAAGCCCTTGTGGCCCTTTATACCTACGGCAGCGCAGCGGTGGTAAAGGATGCCGCGACGCTCTTTCATTGGCAAAGTATGCTTGCAGAACGAGGCGACAAGCAGGCAATAGAAGCGCTTGCCTTGCAATATGCCCACGGTTATGGTGTGGCGCGTGATTATACGAAGGCCGCCGAATGGATGACAAAGGCCGGTGAAGCAGAAAACGCCCAAGCTTTTTTGCAAAATGCCGAGGAAGTTGCTCGTGCCGAAGCGGGTGATGCCCACGCTCAAGCCCAGCTTGCAAGCACCTTGCTTTTGCAAGCCGGAAAGCTCGACAGTGCCACCTTGGAGGCAGATTACCGTGAAGCCGTGGATTGGGCTGAGAAAGCGGCAATGGCAGAGGACGGTCTTGGATTGTGGATTCTTGCCCAAGCCTACGAAAACGGCCTTGGCGTCAACGCCGACCTTGAACAAGCCTTGGACTACTACGAAAAAGGCGCTAAACTCGGTCATCCCGATTGCCAAGTTGGCCTTGCGGAGCATCTCCTTTACGGTGACGTCTGCATGCCGAATGAAGCTAAAGCCTTCAGCCTCGCAAGCCAAGCCGCCCAAGCTGACAACCTCCACGCCATGCGCCTCATCGCCGACTGCTACATGAACGGCACCGGCACCCGACAAGACAAAACCCAAGCCCTCTACTGGTATCAAAAGGTGGCAGAACAAATCTCCGACCCCGCCGTAGAGGAAGCGATTGAGTATCTGATAAGGTAGGTTCGTGATATTGAATAAAGAGGGGATTGGTATGAATATAGATGTAGCAGTAGAAATATTGCGCTCTATGGCACAGGGAATTCATCCTTTATCTGGGGAAAAACTATCGCCTGATAGTGTATGCAATGAAGTAGAGGTTGTGCGTGCACTATACTGTGTTATCGAGGAATTAGAACAAGCGGGTATTGTAACGAAACCGAGAAAATATAAAAGTGCTCGTTCCGATAGACCAAGGGAACGCAGAGGGCGAGCTGGTTATTGGACTTTAGAATATGATGATGATTTGTGTCGCATGTTTGATGAAGGGTATTCACTAAAGAATATGGAAGATTATTTTGGTAGAAATAAAAAAGAGATTATTGCTCGCCTAAGAGTTTTGGGAAAATTGAAGTCGAATGAAGTTATTGAATAAAAGTGGGATAGGGGGAATCTATGCTTCATCATGGATTATATGAGCAGGTTGTGAATGTGGCGCTGGGGGATGCCTTGGAGGAAATCCCTGAGGCGCGCAAGTCCCTTGCGCCGATTGATGCGGCAGAGGCTTCAAAGGTGATTAGTCAGTATATGGCGGATATTATCAAGCAAGGCCTGGAGCACGTGGTAGACAACGGTGGCGATCTTGCTTCTCAAGTTGCTCTTGCCAATAAAATTGTGGCGGTGATTGGACAAGCCACCGAAGAGGAAGATTTTGCAGAAAATGGCATTGATGCACGTGCGGAGCAACTTTTAGCTATTTTGGCAGAAAAGGATCCCTTGCTGGCAGTTGGAAAAACTGCCAAACAGCTACAGCGTCCGGAAACCTCGATGGCGCAAAGCTCGTTATTTACCGGTGCGATTCATGAGCCGCAGATGGTCACTGAGCTTAAAAAGGAGATTGCCTCCGCTGACCGTATTGACATGCTCGTGAGTTTTATCAAATGGAGTGGGCTAAGGCTCATTATTGATGAGCTGACCGATTTTGTGCAACGCGGCGGAACACTTCGGATTATCACCACTTCTTATATGGGCGCCACAGATCTCAAGGCCATTGAAGCCTTGCGTGGACTCATCAATACGCAGATTAAGGTAAGCTATGATACCAAGCGCACACGTTTGCATGCTAAGGCTTATGTTTTTTATCGCGATACAGGCTTTACTACAGCGTATGTGGGCTCGTCCAATATGTCAAATGCTGCACTTTCTAGCGGATTGGAGTGGAATGTCAAGGTCACGCGTAAGGATCTGCCAGAAACCATTCAAAAAATCACTGCCACCTTTGAAAGCTATTGGAATGATAGTGAATTTGAATATTATACAGAAGGTGAAAGTGCACGATTGGCGCAGGCACTCAAAGCGGAAAAGTATATGGAAACGAATGGCGATGAAAGGTATACCTTAGACATCGCGCCGTATTCTTATCAACAGGAAATATTAGATCGCTTAGAGGCGGAGCGTATGGTGCGTGGACAGTATCGTAATCTGGTTGTAGCGGCAACTGGAACTGGTAAGACGGTGATTTCAGCTTTTGACTACAAGCGTTATTGCAAGGCGCATCCGGGTGCACCTTGCCGTTTGCTTTTTGTGGCTCATCGTGAGGAAATTTTGAAGCAAAGTTTGTATACGTTCCGCGCAATCATGAAAGATGCCAATTTTGGTGAACTTTTTGTGGGGAATCATCGTCCAGAAAGCATTGACCATCTTTTTATGTCAATTCAAACTTTTAATTCTCAAGACTTTACTGCGAAAACAGTGAACGATTATTATGACTTCATTGTTGTGGATGAATTTCACCACGCGGCGGCACCAACCTATCAAGCGCTATTGTCCTACTATACGCCGCAGATTCTATTGGGACTTACGGCAACGCCGGAGCGTATGGATGGAAAGAGCGTTCTGAGCTATTTTAATAATCGGATTGCGGCTGAAATTCGTTTGCCTGAAGCCATTGACCGCAAACTTTTGTGTCCATTTCAATATTTTGGTGTGACAGATACGGTGGATTTAGGTGAACTTCAGTGGACTCGCGGTGGGTACGACAAAGGTGCACTTTCAAATCTTTATTCCTTTAGTGGTGCAGTCGCAAGGAAACGTGCTGATTGGATTGTCCGGTCGGTGCTTAAATATGTGACGGATATCAATGAAGTGAAGGGATTGGGCTTTTGTGTGTCAGTAGAGCATGCTCAATTTATGTGTGACTTCTTTAATGAGTGTGGCATTCCTGCAATGGCTTTAACAGGACAATCCTCTGATGAGGCGCGTGAACAGGCAAAGAAGCACTTGGTTGGCGGTGAGGTGCGCTTTATTTTCGTTGTCGATATTTACAATGAAGGGGTCGATATTCCTGAAGTTAACACGGTGCTCTTCTTGCGGCCAACAGAGTCGCTGACGGTTTTCTTACAGCAGCTTGGGCGTGGTCTGCGTCTTTCGGAAGGAAAGGACTGCTTGACCGTGCTAGATTTTATTGGGCAAGCCAATAAAAAATATAATTTTGAAGATAAATTCCAAGCCCTTCTGAGCAACACCAATCGCAGTGTGGCACGGGAAATCAAGGATGGCTTTGTAGCGCTTCCAAAGGGTTGTTATATTCAGCTTGAAAAGAAGGCAGCGCAGTATATCTTAGAAAATATCAGTGCGTCCTATGGTCGTTCGGCCGGCATAGTGACACGTTTAGCGAGTTTTACCGAGGATACAGGGCGACCTTTGACGTTGGCCAATTTTTTGGCGTATTATCACTTGGATGCACGGATGGTTTATCGTTTTTCGTCGTTTTCACGCCTTTGTGTACGCGCTGGCGTGCAGGCTGATTTTGAAGAGCCTCTCGAAGCGCTTCTGACGAAGGCCTTTACGCGGCTTTGTGTGGTCGATTCACGCCGATGGATTGCGTTTTTATTGGACTTTTTACCAGCGATTAAAGAACGCCCATTGGAGAGTTTATCCCCAATGGAACAGCGCATGGTGCAAATGTTTTATGTCACAGTTTGGGGCGATGTGATTCTTGATTGGCGAGATTGTGTAGTGGTAGAACGGCTCAACACCTTAGCGGATAGTCCAGTGTTGTTAGAAGAATTGATGGCGTTATTACGATTACGCTTTGAGGCTATTGATTTTATTGATCGACCGATAGAGATTGGCTTTGATTGTCCCCTTGATGTGCATTGCACCTATACCCGTGATCAAATCTTGGTGGCGCTAGATTTTATGAAGCCCAAGACGGTTCGTGAAGGGGTCAAGTGGTTACCGGACAAACAGATTGATGCCTTCTTTATTACCTTGAATAAGGCAGACAAGGATTATTCACCGACAACCATGTACAATGACTATTCAATCAGTGATACCTTGTTTCATTGGCAAAGTCAAAGTACCACCTCGGACACCTCAAAAACAGGAAGGCGTTACATTAACCATGCCAAAGAGGGCAGTCAGGTGTTGCTTTTTGTACGTGAATTTAAGGCAGATCGCCTGACGGGTGGTGCGGAAGCCTATACCTATTTGGGCAAAGCACGTTATGTGAGCCACGAGGGTTCACGGCCGATGAATATTATTTGGAAGCTGGATGAAGCAATTCCGGCGAAGTTCTTGAAGAAAACTAAGAAATTGGTGGTGGGATAAATGATTGAAGTGGTGGCAGCGCTGATTTGGAATCGTGCGCATGATGAGGTTTTAATTTGCCAACGTGCCGCGCATAAGGCGCGAGGGTCGATGTGGGAGTTTGTCGGTGGCAAGGTGGAGTCGGGTGAGACGAAGGAAGCGGCTCTTGTACGTGAGTGTAGGGAGGAGCTTGGCATTACGCTTGCTGTAGAAGACGCGGTAATCGATGTAACACATCGTTATCCCGATATTACGGTTCATCTTACACTTTTTGATACAACGATTGCTGAGGGAGTGCCACAGCTTTTGGAACATCAGGCGATGAAATGGGTGTCGCCACACGCACTTGCAAGTGAGGCGTTTTGTCCGGCAGATGCTGAAATGATTGCTAATCTTCGTGCCCATGGTATTTTTTAAGCAACGATAGACGCACACTCTTTGCAGTGTGCGTTCAGACTGTCGAAAAAGGTCGCCGAAAGGCGGCCTTTTTCTTATATAATAGATAT
>USCP01000120.1 GCA_900553245.1 uncultured Peptococcaceae bacterium | reverse complement strand
TGCAGTGGCAGCCTTACAGCAACGCCAACAAGAGGCACGCGAAGACCTCAACCGTCAGCTCAGACAATCCAAGGTACAGTTTAATGTGATGGGGGACCAATAATGTCAGATTTGATGCAATCCGTGTACGCCTTTGATTTTGTCTTTGACAGTCAAAGCGTGTTCCGCAGCCTTTTACAGGCCATGGCCAATCCGGGGAGAATCGAAAGCATTCGCCGTGAAGCCGAAACCTTTACTGAGGACTATGGCACCTTGTTGGCCTTGGGCTGCACCCTTTTAGATAATGAAGAAAAAATGTTTGTAGAAAAAAATCCAATCCTTGCCGAGTCCTTGCACAATCTGACCTTGTGCCGCGAAGGTGCACTTGAAGTCGCGGATTATGTGTTCTTGTCCTCGGAGATGAATGACGGCTCCTTGGCGGCAGTGTTTGACAAGGTCAAGCACGGCACCTATGCGGACCCACAATGCTCAGCGACCCTCTTGGTATATTGTGAATCGGTGGCCGGCGCGGATGCGATGGTGCTTTCTGGGCCGGGGATTGATGGCACCTTGACTGTTGGTGTGAGCCCGTATGTGAAGAAGACCATCGCCTTGCGTGATGCAGCGCAGATGGAATATCCACTTGGGGTAGAGTTGGTCTTTTGTGATGCCGGCGGTGCCATCATGGCGGTGCCACGATTGGTAAAGACAGTCGCAGAGGGAGGCGAAGCGTAAATGGCTTATGTAGCAGCGACCGGGGGCAGTGAGGCGATCGAACAATCTCTCAAGCTCTTGGAAATTTTCCGTAACAGCGGCGAGGATTTGAGTGTGCGCTGTATCCAAGAAAATATGGGCTTGCTCATTGACAAGATTATGAGCGAGGCGGGATTTTATTCTAGAGAATACGCCGCCTTGGCCCTCAAGCAATGCGAAGGCAGTGTCGAGGAAGCGGTTTTTCTCTTGCGTGCGTATCGCTCCACACTGCCACGAAATTATTATTCCAACGTGGTAGAAACCGGCGATATGCGTTTGATTCGTCGTATTTCTGCTGCCTTTAAGGATATTCCGGGTGGGCAAATTCTGGGGCCAACCTATGACTACTCTCACCGCTTGTTGGATTTTTCTCTGTTGGAGGATGCGCCAAAGGCTGCCGTTGCCGATGCAGGGGATGGCATCGCTGAGGGCCTTAGTGGTGAGGACATTCATTGCCCACGCGTGAGCGATATGTTGAGAGCGGAGGGTGTGATGGAGAAAGCCGTTGAGCCGGATGACACCGAGCCTTTTGACGTCACCAGTGAACTCCTTACCTTTCCGGCGCCTCGCAGCGCGCGCCTGCAAACTTTTGCCCGCAGTGATGCCGGCTTCTTGGGCGGTGTGGCTTATAGCTCTATGCGTGGCTATGGCGCAGTGCATCCGACGGTATCTGAGCTTCGCACCGGCTATGTAGAGGTTTGCGTGCCTTATGTGCTAGATGAAAGCGAAGAAGTCTGCATCGGTGAAATCTTGGTGACCGAGGTCGAAGCCTTGGTGCCGTCCCATGTAGAAACCGATGAGGACTACGATAAGATGACCCTTTCCGGCGGCTACGGCCTCATTTTTGGGCGCAATGAAAACAAGGCGATTGCCATGTCCATTGCCGATGCCAGCTTGGAAACCACCGGTCCGTCCCCTTCTCAGGACGAGGAGTTTGTGTTGACCCACGGGGACTGCTTGGAAATGAGCGGCTTTATTTCTCACTTAAAGCTGCCGCATTACGTCACTTTCCAATCCGGTTTGGACCGTGTCCGTGCAAAGGAGAACAGCAATGATTGACCATACCCATTATAATTTTGCCTTCTTGGATGAAGGCTCCAAGCGAGAAATTCGCCGTAGCATCTTAAAAGCGGTGGCGATTCCGGGTTATCAGGTGCCTTTTGGTTCCAGAGAATTGCCGATCGGTCGCGGTTGGGGCACCGGTGGGATTCAGATTACCCTTTCTATCATTGGGCGTGAGGACGTGCTCAAGGTTATTGACCAAGGCAACGACGACAGCGTCAATGCGGTCAATATCAAAAAACTCGTTTGTGAATGTACCGATGTGGCGGTGACCACCGATTCCGAAGAAGCCACTGTGATCCAAAGCCGTCACCGTATTCCGGAAATCCCGCTTCGTAACGACCAAATCCTCGTGCTTCAGGTACCGACACCGGAACCGCTGCGCATTGTGGAACCACGTGAAGCGGTGACCAAGCAAATGCATGCTGAAGCCGAATATAGCGGTATGTGGCTCTCTCTCTTTGAGGATTTGACCCAATACGGCAAAATCAGCATCAGTGCGGAATATCCGGTCATTGTCGAAGACCGTTATGTGACCAATCCAAGCCCGATTCCACGCTATGACAACCATAAGCTTAATGACAGCGATGCCCTCTATCTTTTCGGAGCAGGGCGTGAAAAGAAGATTTACGCCATCCCACCGCACACCAAGGTGGAATCCATGTGCTTTGCGGATGTGCCTTTTGAAACCGAGGACTTTAGCGGCAAGCATTGCCATTTGTGCGGCGCCACCGGCGTCTATTTGGATGAGCTTGTGAACGAGGACACCGGCGAAAAATATTACGAATGTAACGATACCGGCTATTGCAAGGCGCGCCGCGCACGCATGGCCCAAGCAAGTGGGGAGGACAACTAAGTGGAAGAACCGATTTTACGCATCGACCATCTCACGGTGCGCTATGGCAAAACCTGCGACTATTGTCGCAACGGTGGGGCGCTTCAAAAAAATACCTGTCCCCATTGCAAAACCGTTTGGGCGGCAAACGATGTGAGTGTGTCCCTTTACGAAGGGGAAATTTTGGGCATCGTGGGCGAATCCGGCTCCGGCAAGTCGACCATGATGAAAAGTCTATATTTTGATTTTGACATCACCGAAGGCCACGCTTATTTGCGCGACTATGAAAATGGGGAAGTTGATATTTTTTCAGAAAGCCTGCAACAGAAAAAATACATCCGCAACCACCTTATGGGGATGGTGTACCAAAACCCTGTCTTGGGTTTGCGCATGGATTATTCCAGTGCCGGCAACATTGCTGAAAAATTGATTGCCGCCGGCAACAACAATTTTGCTCAGATGAATGCGCGCGTGGCCGAGCTCTTAGATGCGGTAGAAATTCTCCAATCCCGTAAAAAAGAGCCACCAAAGAACTTCAGCGGTGGGATGCAGCAGCGTGTGCAAATTTCCAAGGCATTGGCAAACAATCCGTTCATTCTCCTCTTGGATGAGGTTACCACCGGCTTGGACCTTTCGGTACAGGCGAAGGTGTTGGAATTGATTCGTAAGCTGCGCCAAGAATTTAATATTTCCATCATGCTCGTGAGCCACGACTTGGCGGTCATCCGTATGTTGGCGGATCGCACCATCGTCATGCTTGACGGCAAAATCATCGAGCAAGGGCTCACCGACCAAATCTTGGACGACCCGCAACACCCTTATACCCAACAGTTGGTTCATTCATTGCTGTAAAGGAGTCACTTTATGAAAAAATTATTAAGAAACGGCACCGTTGTGTTGCCTGATGCTGTGCTGGAAGGCCAGACTGTGGTGATTGACGGCAGTCGCATTGCCGATATTTATCCGGACCGTGCCGAAGAAGCCGGCATGGGTGAAGATTTGCAAGGTAAAACCGTGATGCCGGGGATGATCGACATCCATTCCGATATGATTGAAAACTACATTCAACCACGTAGCACCGCCATGATGGGCTTTGAGCTTGGGCTCAAGGAAGCGGAACGTGTCCTGGCAAGCTGTGGCATCACCACCATGTTTCATTCTATTTCCATGTATCGTGACGGCAGCTGGGATGTGAAGGCGATTCGTCAAGCACCGCAGGTGAAAAAACTGGCCTCTCTTATCAGCACCTATCGCCACGATGTGCGCTTGATTCGTCATCGTTATCACTTACGTTACGAAATCGACAACTTGGCGTGCTATGACGATGTTATGAAAATGATTGAAGACGGCCAAGTGGATCTCCTGTCCTTTATGGATCACACCCCAGGCCAAGGCCAATATAAGAACTTGGACATTTATCGCAAGCATCAACCAAACGAAGGCCGTGATATGAGCGATGCGGAATTTGATGCCCTCCTCGAAGCGGAACGTACCAAGGAAACCGTGTCCTTTGAAGGCCTCATGGCCCTCGCCGATTGTGCCCGCCGTCATGGGGTGGCAATTGCCAGTCATGACGATGACACCGTGACCAAGCTCGCGGTCAATAAGGACTTAGGCGTACGCATCAGCGAATTTCCAATCACCCTTGAGGTTGCAAAGGCAGCGGTAGATAACGGATTTATGACGGTGGTGGGTGCACCGAACATTCTCTTAGGTGGCTCCCACTCCGGCAACCTCTCTGCCTTGGATGCCATTAAGGCGGATGCTGTCAGTGTCCTTGTGAGTGACTATTATCCACAAGCCCTCTTGCATGCCGTCTTTACCTTAGCACGCAAGGAAGACATTCCACTATGGCAGGCGGTGCGCTTGGTGACCTTGCACCCTGCTCAAGCGGTGGGCCTCGATGGGGACATCGGCTCCTTGGAATGTGGCAAGCAGGCGGACCTGCTTGTCGTGAGCGAACAGAACGGCACCCCAACCATTGAGCAGGTATATGTGGCAGGTGACTGTGTGGTGGATTGCCACTACCGCCTTGCCGATGTGGTTTAAGGGAGGACGCCATGGAACCTATTTTAGAAATAGAAGGCCTGAGTAAGCGCTTTTACTTGCATGAGCAAGGCCGAGAAATCAAAAGCTGCAAGGACATCTCCTTTAGCCTCAATAAGGGCGAATTTATCGGCATCATTGGTCTTTCCGGCGCCGGTAAATCCACCGTGTTGCGCTGCATTTACCGCACCTATCTGGCGACCACCGGTCGTGTGATGTACGATTCCCTTTCTTACGGCAAGCTGGATTTGGTGACGGCAGATGAGCGTCAGATCATTCAGCTCAGAAAAATCGAAATCGGCTATGTGTCTCAGTTTTTGACCATCTTACCTCGTACCACTGCCAAACAGCACGTGATTAACGGCGCCTTGGATGCAGGCTTTTCATATGAAGAATCCGTAGAAAAGGCAGAAGAAATGATGCGTTACTTTAAGCTCAATGAAGAGCTGTGGGACATCTATCCTAACACCTTCTCCGGTGGGGAAAAATTGCGCTTGAATCTTGCCCATGCCATGGTCAAGGCGCCACGCCTCTTGCTTTTGGATGAACCGACCGCCTCCTTGGACAACAATACCAAGATTCTCGTAAAGGAACTCCTCATGAAGCTCAAAAGCGAAGGCACCTCCATGATTGGGATTTTTCACGATTTGGAATTTATGGAAGGGCTTTGCGACCAAGTCTTTAACATTTCCCAAGGGGAGTTTCAAACCGAGGGGGCAAGCTAATGAGCCTCATCGATTTGCACATTCACACCACCGTGTCCGACGGCAGTCTGAGTGCCACTGAGGTGATTGCCTTGGCAAAGGAGCGAGGGGTGAGCCATTTGGCTTGGACCGACCATGATACCACCGCCTTGGCGGCGGCTCATGCAGAGGAAGCCCGTCATGCAGGCCTTGCGGCAATTCCGGGGGTGGAGCTTTCCGCCTATGACAAGACCTTGGGCTGCAAGGTGCACATCTTGGGCTACGGTTACACCCGCACCACTGCCATTGAGACCTTGGGGGCGGAAACCCTAAAAAAACGCCATGCCAATAGCCTCGACCACATCGCCCGCCTGAATACATTGGGCTTTGAGGTCCCTGTGGAAGGGGTGGCGCGCTTAGCCGGTGGTTGCATCTATAAGCAGCATATTTTGGACTATCTTTTACAGAGTGGGCAATCCCGTAGTCTTTACGGTGATGTTTATTGGAAAATCTTCAAAAACGGCGGCCCTTGCGACATTGACATCGATTACCCCGATGCGCGGGATGCGGTGCGTGCCGTGAAGGAGGACGGTGGCTGGGCGGTCTTGGCCCATCCCGGTCAACAGGATAACTTCTCCTTGGTCAGTGCCTTGGTTGCAGTGGGTCTTGACGGCATCGAAAGCAATCATCCGTCCCATGGTCCCAAGGACATCACCGCC
>USCP01000119.1 GCA_900553245.1 uncultured Peptococcaceae bacterium | reverse complement strand
AAAGACGAAACCCTAATTTCGGCTCGGCCGAAATTAGGGTTTCTATACAGTCTGAGACTTCATTTCCAAGGAAATGAAGTCTTTTTTTGATGGTAGATGTGGCAATTAGGTACAATAAAAAACTGCTTCTGCAGGACGCAAAAGCAGTTTGTCGTGTTATCGGTCGATACGAGCATCCAACGGTGCATAGCTGAGGTCGTTGGAATCGAGATACAAGTAGGCAGGACGCATAATCTTGCTGTCCATAATCTGCTCCAAACGGTGTGCGGACCACCCTGCAATACGAGCGGTTGCGAAAAGTGGGGTGAAGAGGTCTTCCTCAATGCCCATCATTTCATAAATCAAACCGGTATAAAGGTCGATGTTTGGACAAATATTGAAATCTAAGCCCTTACGTTCCTTCATCAATTCACGGGTTAAGTTGGTAATACGGCCAAGTAAATTGAATTGGTCCTCAAAGCCCTTTTCCTTCGCCAATGCGCTGGAGCGTTCGCGCAAAATTTCGGCACGAGGGTCGCTTAAGGTATATACCGCATGCCCCATCCCGTAGATGAGCCCGCTGTGGTCGAAGGCATCGCCGGCGAGAATCTTACGCAGATAGTCTGCTACCTCACCGTCACTGTTCCAATTTTTGACATGAGCTTGGATGTCCTTTACCATCGCATGAGCGCGTTGGTTGGCAGCCCCGTGACGTGGACCCTTTAAGGAACCTACTGCGGTTGCCATTGCAGAATAGGTATCGGTGCCGGAGGAGGACACAACGTGGGTTGAAAAAGCGGAGTTGTTCCCACCACCGTGGTCGGCCTGTAAGCAGAGGCAAAGGTCAAGAATCTTTGCTTCGAGTTCGGTGTATTGGCTGTCCGGACGAATCAGGTGCAAAATGTTTTCTGCTGTGCTACCGGTTGCCAACGGTTGGTGCATAATCAAACTTTTATGGTTAAAGTAGTGCTCCTTGGACGCGTAGGCATAGGCTACCATGAGTGGAATTTTTGCAATCAAGTCCACGCATTGGGCAAGTACGTTGCCGAGCTCGATGTTATCCGGATCCTCATCATAGGAATAAAGGGTTAGGATAATACGTTGGAGCTTGTTCATAAGGTTTTTGCTAGGAATTTTTAAGATAATATCTTCCTTAAAGTTTTGCGGCAATTCGCGACGGCGCTGCAAAATTCTGCAGAAACTGTCGAGTTCCATGCGGCTTGGCAAGAGCCCGAAGAGAAGAAGGTGAATGATTTCTTCAAAGCCCAAACGGTTTTCCTTTTCAAATCCTTCCACAAGGTCATGGATCGGAATGCCGCGGTACATCAACTGGCCCTCACAAGGAACGATGACGCCGTTTTCGACGTTGTAGCCTTTTACTTCGGAAATGCGGGTAATACCAACGAGCACCCCGGTACCGTTGGCGTTACGTAAACCGCGTTTAATATTGTATTGTGAGTAAAGCTCAGGTGCGATGGAATTATTTTCACGCAGATAATGCATGCGGTTAGCAATAGAATCGCGCAATTTGTCAATCTCGAGAAGCGGTTCAGTCATTAAACATTCATCCTTTCATGGGGGACTTTCGATTTAGTATAACATATATAAGTTGGTTATTGCACTAAAGGATTGGAGGATTATGAAAAATTATAAGAAAAAAGCCAAGGTTTCCGTAAAAAAATGCATGTCTTCGTCCTCATCGAATTGTTTCCGAGAAGGGATAGGCGCGTGCCTACAAAGTCTGTTATAATGGGGAAAATAGCGAACAAAATATAACATAACGGAGGAACATTTATGAAATACGCATTGTTTGACTGCGATGGCACATTGCTTGACTCGATGGCAATGTGGGTCAATTTGGCGACCGATGTGCTTAAAACCTACGGGGTGGATTTACCGCGTCATATTGAGCGCGAAACCGCCAGCATGAGCCATGAGGATGCGGCAAAGTTTTATGCCGACACCTTCTTGGATGGCAAGGGCGCCGATGAATTGGCAAAAACCTTTACCGAAACGTTAAAGCGCAATTACGGTGAAGTTTTGGAATTAAAGCCACATGTGCGTGAAACCTTAGAGGCGCTTCATGAACGTGGTGTTGTGATGGCTGTGGCTTCTTCAACGGAGGCTTATTTGTTGGAGCTCTGCTTGAATCGTATGGGCTTAAGAGAGTATTTCCAATTTGTGCAAACCGTAGACAACAGCGGCTATTCGAAGGACAGTGATGAATATTTCCGCCTTGCCGCCGAAAAATTGGGGACAGCCCCTGAAAATATCATTTTCTTTGACGATGCCCTTTACGCCATTGAACGTGCAAAGAATAATGGGTTTACAGTGGTTGCCGTACAAGATGATTCTAACGATGACCACGATGAGATGATTCGTGCCCGTGGCGATTACTATATCACCGACTTTGCACAAATTGACATTGATGGTTGGTTTTTCTCAGAATGAGCTTATTTGCATAGAAGGAAAGGATGAACACGCGTGGCGTTGACACATTTTAGCTGTGCTGCCTTTGATTTAGACGGGACCTTGTTGAATGCCCGTTCTGAACTCAGTCCTCGTACTAAGGCGGCCCTTGATGCGTTGTACCATGCCGGGATTGCGGTCATTGTGGCCAGCGGTCGTCCGTTTTCGACGATTCCGAAGGAAATTCTGGCGTTGCCGGCAGTGCGTTATGTGGCGACCGGTAATGGGGTGCGTATTTACGATAAAAAACTTGGCCGTGATGTGTATCAATGTACCTTGGCGCCAGCACTATTGGAAGATATTCTGCAGGTCGTGCACTATTATCCTGTGGGTTATGAATTTTTTATCCAAGGAAAGGCCTTTGCGGACCGTGCTTATTTGGCGAATCCCGCGGCCTTTGGTGCCGATGCGGCGGGAAATGCGTATCTGCCACGCACACGTGCACCCTTTGATGATGTGTATCAATTTGTGCGCGCCAATCGCGGTAACATTGACAGTATGGGGCTGTCCTTTGCAGATTTGTCGCTTAAAAAACAGCTTTGGCAACGACTGGAACGTGAATTTGAGGGCATTTATGTGACATCCTCTGTGCCACGTTTACTTGAGGTGGCTGACCAACGCGCCGGCAAGGGCCAGGCGGTGGCAGTTATTTTGAACCATCTCAACCTAGACCCATCGGGGTTGGTGGCTTTTGGGGATGCCGATAATGATTTGGGGATGCTACAATTGGCTGGCTATGGGGTAGCCATGGCGAACGGCGAAGCGCATTTGAAGGAGGCTGCCGATCGCATCGCGCCGCATCATGATGATGATGGCGTGGCCAAAATTCTCGAAGAGCTTTTAAAGGAGTTTTAAAATGATTAAGCCATTGAATCCGGATACATTGATCCATTTGTACAACACATCTATGAAATATACCTTCCCACGACAAGAGTTGAAACCGCTCAAGGCAATGCTTCGTATGTATGAAGAAGGAAATTATGACGTGTGGGGATACTTTCATCGTGACGATTTATTGGCCTATGCATGCTTTTGCAGTGCCGCACAGCCGGTGCTTTTGGATTACTTGGCCGTGACACGCGAACATCGCGGGGAAGGGCACGGCTCCACCTTTTTAAAAGAGTTGATGAACGATAAATCCATTTATCCGTCCATTATGCTCGAAATCGAATCGGTGCATGAAGCTTTAGACGATGCGGATCGTTTGATTCGCCAACGTCGTCAAAACTTCTATGAACGTTTGGGCTTTGTCTTGACCACCACTGAAGCCAATGTCTTCGGCGAACACTATGTGGTCATGGACAACCAAACTCACCTAGGCGTGCATCCGGTTAATGATGCGATGAATCGTATCTATCGTTACATGGTGCCGGAACGCGAGGCCTTTGAAGAGCATGTGAAAATCTTTTAATAGAAATGAACGCGCGCTGCAGAATGTTGCAGGCGCGTTTTTTATTTGCACAGGAGCATGGGGTGTTGAAAGAAGGGCGTCATTACTTTTGATTTTTTCAAATAATTCTATCTTATAATCGTTTTGATATTGATTGGATAAAGTTCGGGTGATTATAATAAGAAGAAAGAGACGAAAAGGAGGGGGAATATGGCGTTATTAAGTAAGGGCTTGATTGAAGCTTTATCACGAGCCGGTGTGAGTGGGTTATACGTGTGGCGCTGATGTGGTAGAATCCTTAGCGTTGTGGCTCAAAGCGCAAGGGCTTGAAACAACGCATCCGGTATTGGAGGCGTATTTTGGCATACCATATTGTGCATTAGCGCCTGATGCCCACCTAACGGATGCGACTTTGCCTGACTATGAAGGTTGGCGCTTGTATTACTATGTGCAGCTTCAGTGTTATGTTTGTGTGCGTCCACCGTGTGCGGCAGAGAAAACGGCTTTTTGTGAGCGCTACGGTGAGGCGGCGCTTTATATTACGGATGAAACGGCGATGCATGAAGCCCTATTGCGTGGCAGTCTGCCCCAAAAGCAAGCCCTACAAGGTGGTGGGCGCCTTTATGATGTGCGCGAGCTTCTAGGTCAAGGGGTAGCACATATTGATGGCATGATTGGTCGTATCCTTTTTGATGCCATTAAAAGTGAGGCCACCGACGTGCATTTTTACAGCCTAGAAGGGCATTTTCATATTGATTTTCGTATTCACGGTGCACTGACATCATATGTGACGCTTCCGCAATGTGAAACGGTGCTGCTTTTGAATAAGTTGAAGCTAATGGCCGAGATGGACATTGCCGAACACCGTTTGCCACAGGATGGACACATTGCGATGGCGTTAGACGGTGAAACCATTCATCTACGTGTAGGTACATTGCCGCTCCTTGACGGAGAGAAAATGGTGATACGGATTTTGCCGGAGAAAAACCGACATGCTAATCTTGAAGCCCTAGGCTTTGCGGCCGAACAAAAAGCTGCCCTCATTGAATTGTTGACGATGGGACAGGGCTTGATGTTGATTACCGGACCGACCAACAGTGGGAAAACCACGACCCTTTATGCTTGTTTACGCCTGCTTGCAGAAGCCGGAAAATTGGTTTATACCATTGAAGATCCGGTGGAAGCGGTGATTGCACGTGTTCAGCAAAGTCAGGTTAACGTGCGAGGGGGCTATGGTTTTGCCCAAGGTTTACGTGGGATGCTGCGTAGTGACCCCGATGTGCTTGCGGTGGGGGAATTGCGCGATGCCGAAACGGTGGATATTGCCGCTCGCGCTGCTTTGAGTGGACACTTGGTGTTGGCCACCCTTCATGCCGCCAATGCGCAACAAGCGGTCAACCGATTGCGGGATTTGGGCGTGAGCGATTTGTTGTTGAGTGCGGTGCTTTTGGGCGTGGTCAACCAACGACTTGTGCCACGTGCTTGCGGTGATTGTGGTGGAAACGGTATTGATGCGGCGGGGCATTGCTGCATGCACTGTCTGGGAAGTGGTACCGTCGGCAGAACGGGGGTACAGGAGTTGTGGATTCCAACAGCAGCGGAACGTGCCCAAATAGAACTGGGGACAAACAGTGTTACCTTGCGTGAAAACGCCATCAAAGAGGGGTTTCGCCCCCTTTCTGTAGTGGCACAAGAAAAGGGTGTGGTTCTTACAGAGGGTGAGGGGCGAGTATGAAAACCTATCTTTTTTATTATATAGACGGCACGGGAAAGAGACGTTTGCAAATGCTAAAGGCGCAAGATGCTCCTCATTGCATTGCACGATTGTCGACACGAGAAATTGTACCGATTGGAATCTGGCGTCTTCCTTTTTTACAGATGCAGCTTTCCGGCAAGATTTCCACCCGTCTGCTTGCGCTCTTTTTTAGTCAACTTGCCATGGCGCTTCATAGTGGCGTGGGGTTGTTGGAGGCCCTTGAGTATATGGAAAGGGAGCAGTCCAATGAACGAATGCGCGCGCTGTTGGTGCGATTAAAAGAAGGGATTATGACAGGGCGCCCTCTCTCTGAGTGTGTGCGGCGCGAAACAGCCTTGCCACCGATGATTGGTGATTGGATTGCAATTGGTGAAAAGCAGGGACGTTTGGTGCATATTTTGGATGACGTTGCCACCCATTTGGAAAAGGATGCACAGATGAAAAAGCAATTGCAGCAACAACTGTTGTATCCCTTGGTGGTATTGGCGG
>USCP01000118.1 GCA_900553245.1 uncultured Peptococcaceae bacterium | reverse complement strand
ACCATTTGAGCTGTATCATTCTAAGGTGTTGCACTTGACTTGACAATTCGCCACCTAAATACAAAAACCTCGCTCCAAGAACCGATTTCCACATAAGTGGCACATCGGTCTTTTTTATGAACTTAATACGCCAAACCAGAGGGAAAGAATATTTTCTTTTCCTATTGACTTGGTATAGATTAGGTGGTAGCATTAAACCAACCTACAACAGTAGGATTTGAATAAATCATTCCCTTGCCACAAAGGGCAAGACGATTTCTTCCATTTGATGAAGGAGGATTCTCATGCAGATTTACTTAGATAACGCTGCGACCACTAAAATGAGTGAGCACGCCATTCAAGCAATGTTACCATATATGAACGAGATTTTTGGCAACCCGTCCAGCCTACACAGCACCGGCCAACAGGCCAATGAGGCCCTGACAGATGCACGCACACGAATTGCACGCTTATTAAATGCAGAACCATCGGAAATCACCTTTACCTCTGGTGGTAGCGAGGCCGATAATCAAGCCCTAGTCAGTGCCGCACGTTTAGGCGAAAAGCACGGCAAGAGACATATCATTTCAAGTGCGTTTGAACACCATGCAGTATTACACACCCTTGATAAACTCCAAAAAGAAGGCTTTGAAGTCACCCTCTTGGACGTGCAAGAGGACGGCTTAATCCGTCTCGAACAGGTGGTGGAAGCCATTCGCCCAGACACCTGTCTAGTGAGCATCATGTATGCGAACAATGAAATCGGGACCATCCAGCCTATTGCCGAAATCGGCGCCCTTTGCCATGAGCACGGTATTCTTTTCCACACCGATGCGGTACAAGCCGTCGGACACCTTAACATAGACGTAAAAGCGCAGCAGATTGATATGCTTTCTCTTTCCGCTCATAAATTTCACGGGCCAAAAGGTGCCGGCGTTCTCTATTCACGAAAAAACATTCCTCTCACCACCCTTATTGAAGGTGGTGCCCAAGAACGTCATAAACGCGCCGGTACAGAAAATATCCCCGCCATTATGGGGATGGCCGCTGCAATGGAAGATGCTTGCGCCCATCTTGCTGAAAATGCTTCAACGATTGGTGCCTTGCGCGACCGACTCATTCAGGGGCTCTCTGAAATTCCACATGCCGTGTTAAACGGCGACGCAGAAAAACGTTTACCGGGCAATGTTCATTTTTGCTTTGAAGGCATCGAAGGCGAATCCCTTCTCCTATTTTTAAATGATAAAGGGATTTGTGCTTCCTCCGGTTCTGCTTGCACATCAGGCTCTCTCGATCCAAGTCACGTGCTCCTCGCAATTGGCAGACCACATAAAATTGCACACGGCTCTTTGCGTCTCTCCTTGTCCGAAGAGACCACCGAAGCCGATATTGATACAACCATTCAAGCCGTCAAAGACGTCGTCAGCCGACTCCGTAGTATGTCTCCGGTATGGCGCGATCTTCAAGAAGGCAAACGCAACTATTTAATTTAATGAGGTGATAATATGGCATTATACAGTGAAAAAGTCATGGACCATTTTCGTAACCCACGCAATCTTGGCGTCCTTGAAAACGCCGATGGGATTGGTGAAGTCGGAAATGCCAAGTGCGGCGATATTATGAAAATCTATCTTAAAATTGACGATGACACCATCTCTGATGTGAGCTTTGAAACTTTCGGATGTGCCAGTGCCATTGCTTCCAGCTCGATGGCGACTGAACTCATCAAAGGGAAATCCATTGATGAAGCACTCACCTTGACCAACCAAGCGGTCACTGAAGCATTAGAAGGTTTGCCTGCGGCAAAAATTCACTGCTCCGTACTTGCTGAACAGGCTATTAAGAAAGCCGTAGAAGATTACTACGACAAAAACAATATTTCTCATGCGCCACTTTCTATGCCGACATGCGACCATCACTAATGTATTTCTTTGCTCCCAATTCTAAAACACCATAAAAAAATGCTGACCGTTCAGTGCAATGTCTATTACATTGCATCCTTACGGTCAGCATTTTTATTACATCGACAAAAGCCAAATTACGACACACGCCATAGTAATAGCGTAAATAGCAATAACGATGAGCTTAAACATTTTCGGATAATCACGCAGCAATACCATATCCAGGAAAATCATTGTTGTGATTGCCACTACAATACCCCAAATAGGCATACCACTAAGGCCCCATACCGGAAGCCCCATGCAAATTCCAAGGACAATCACCAGTCCTCGCAAAAAGTTTTTGGATACCATTTCATCCCAGCCTTACATTAACGGACCAAACACACGCATCAGACGCCCAAAAGCACGTTTATACCAAGGGAAGTTACAATAAGTTTTAAGATAGATACGCTCGCTGATTGCCAACGTTTCCTCAAAATCCTTTTCCACGGAACGTGCCACATTCTCATCATACACGAGCACACTGTTTTCAAAATGCAAAAACAAGCTACGAAAATCTAAATTGATTGTCCCTACAGAAGAAATACAGTCATCACTGACAAACACCTTCGAATGCAAAAATCCCGGTGTATATTCATAAATTTTGATGCCGGTTTTCAGCAATTCCGGATAATAACTACGCGCAATCATAAAGACCATTTTTTTATCCGGAATGTGCGGAAGGAATATTTTAACATCGACACCACGTTCAGAGGCAAATTCTAAAGAACGACGCAAGCGTTCATCCAAAATTAAATACGGCGTCATAATATGAACGTAGTCCTCTGCCAAATCCAAAATCTGGCAGTAGACATCAGAGGCGGTATCGCGTGCATTTTCCGGCGCATCGGCGTAGGGCGCCACAATGGCACCATCATAGCCAGGATTCTCCTCAACTTCCATATAATGTGCGTAGGCATCGGTCTTCATACCGTTAGCAACGCCCCACACTTGTAAGAACATGGCGGTCAAAGATTGTACACCATTGCCGGTGATTCTAATTCCCGCATCCTTCCAATGTCCAAATCGCGTAATGAGATTGGCATATTCATCAGCCAAATTGTACCCACCGGTATAAGCCACCTTCCCATCAATGACAGTAATCTTACGATGGTCGCGATTATTTTGGTAAGAAGATATAATTGGACGCAACGGCGAAAATACTGCACATTGTACGCCAATGCTTTCTATACGCTGCTTGAAATCACTCGGAAGCTTGATGGTACAAAAGCCATCGTACATAAACCGCACCTCAACACCCTGCTTCACTTTTCTTTCCAGGATATCTAACAGGCGTTCAATAATCTCCCCTTCACTAACAATAAAATATTCCATGAAGATGAATTTTTCAGCCTTCTCCAGATCCGCAAACATCGCTTCAATGGCTTCGTCACCAATGGAGTAATAGGTAACTTCTGGCGCATAATAGGTTGGATACTTGCACGCAGAAGACAAATATCGAAACAAACCGACATATCTGTTGTCCATCATCGCTAAATCGCGACGTGCCATTTCACTGTCCACTAAATGCAAATCCGTTGCCAATTTGCGCTCATACACCTGAGCCGTTAAATGACTGGTACCCGGTACCACTCGCAAAATGACATACATAATCAACGCAAGGGTTGGCACTAATGCCAATAAAATTAACCATGCAATCTGATACGAATTATGCGGGCAACGCAATACCACATAACTAATCATGGAAATCGTTAATGCCAACACCAGAATTTGAAACAGCATGGCAAAGCGACTTGCAAACTCATTGGTCACAAGATAATAAAATCCACCCCAGACCATAAGCTGTACAATAACCAAAACGGCTGTAATAAAAAATGAATTAGACACTAAAAACATGCTCTTCCGTCTAATACGATCTCTTGACACGTTGCACCTCCTCCTTCACTTCCTATTATTTAGCGTTACATAACATAGTAAGTCAATCGTATATAATTGTCAATCCACATACGCACAGCGGTTTTCTTCATCTTTACGCACAAAAAAGAAGCCTCGGATGCCCAAGACTTCTTCAGAAATAACAGTATATCAATAGTTTTCGCAAAGCATTTCAAAGTAGGCTTGAGGATGGGCACAAGCAGGGCATACTTTTGGCGCTTCTTCGCCTTCAGCAATATAACCGCAATTGTTGCACTTCCAAGCAACCTTGCTTTCTTTTTTAAAGACTTCACCCTTTTCGATGGATTCCAGCAAAGCTAGGTAACGTTTTTCGTGAGCCGCTTCCACTTCAGCAATCAATTCCATGCGCTTACCAATTTCAGTAAAGCCCTCTTCATAGGCTTCTTGTGCCATACGCTTATACATTTCAGTCCATTCGTAGTTTTCACCGGCAGCGGCATCTTTCAAATTTTCTTTGGTGCTAGGCACACTCCCACCGTGAAGATACTTAAACCAAAGTTTTGCATGTTCCATTTCATTGCGTGCGGTTTCTTCAAAAATCTGTTGAATTTGAACGTACCCATCTTTTTTTGCTTGAGACGCATAATAGGTGTACTTGTTACGTGCTTGAGATTCACCGGCAAATGCTTCCATCAGATTCTTCTCGGTTTTGCTTCCTTTTAAATCCTTCATAGTAACCCTCTTCTTTCTGCACCAAGGTGCTACACATAATAAGAACAAACGGTGACAACCATTGCGTCGCTACGCTATAGGACAATGAGTGTTTAGATCTGATTCCACAAAGGGGCACATCATCAGTCATGATGCGCCAAACGATACGTGTGTCCGTTTTTATGGAGCGCCACCACGACATTTCCGGTCATCAAATCCACATAGTTGAAGGACAAACGACGTTCGTCATGATCTTCCACCTTCACGACAAAGACATTCTTGTAAATCGACTCTAACTCGCCCTTATGGTTCACAATTCGATTGCGACCAATATTGACATCCAATTCAATCTCACACCCTACAAATGGTTGTAAAGACTTTTTCACGCGTTCAACAGTTAGCTTTGTCATAATGATCATCCTCTCTGGTATGTTCATTATAACACAAACCACCACTAATAACAAAGCATAATTTAATATTATATCTGTTGCGCTTTTCTTTGTCAATATTAAAAACCGATTTAACATGCCCTTCATCTACTGATTTTAAATCATTCAAAAAAAGCCGCTCAATGAGCGGCTTTTTTATCAATCATCTTTTTCTTCTTCGTCATCGTCCGTAAACAGGTCCTTCATTTTATCAAAGAAGCCCTTGTCTTCTTTCTTCTTGTCGGACTTATCATGACCCTTGGATGATTTACTGTCTGTGGTCTTATCATCGAAACGATTCAATGATTCAGACAGTTTTTCAAAGAGTTCACGTTGTTCATGTGTCAGGCTCTTTGGGGTTTCAACAATAACGGTTACATATTGATCCCCCTTAGCGTAACTGCGCATACTCTTCACGCCTTTACCCTTCAAGCGGAAGCGAGAACCGCTCTGTACACCGGCAGGAATGGTAAACTTGATACGCCCTTCCAAAGTAGGCACTTCAATTTCATCCCCCAAGGCTGCCTGAGCAACATTGATTTTTTGTTCCATATAAATGTCGGTATCATCTCTGGTAAAGATGGCATGTGGACGCACACGGATATAGATGTACAAGTCCCCACTTGGGCCACCGTTTTCTCCGGCTTCCCCTTCACCCGCCATACGCAAGCGGGTGCCATTGTCCACCCCAGCTGGGATGTTTACTTCGAGAGATTTGCTTTCACGACGGCGACCTGTGCCACCGCAATCCGGACATTTTTCCTTAATGATTTTACCGGTACCACCGCAATCCGGACAGGTGGTTTGACTTTGTACACGCCCAAACGGGGTTTGTTGCATGGTCGTTACACGCCCAGTGCCATGACAGCGAGAGCAAGTTTCCGGACTGGTGCCCGGTTTCGCGCCTGTGCCACCACAGGTTGAGCAAGAAATCCAACGATCGACGGTAATCGTCTTCTTGCACCCAAAGACAGCTTCTTCAAAGGAAATGGTCAAGTCATAACGAAGGTCATTGCCTTGACGTGGGCCGTTTGGTGCGCCACCGCCACCACCGAAGAACATGTTGAAAATATCGCCAAAGTCTCCGAAATCGGCGCCGCCGCCACCAAAACCACCGCCAAATCCGCCACCACCAAAGTTTGGCGCATCATGGCCAAACTGATCGTATTGCTGACGCTTTTGAGCGTCACTCAATACTTCATAGGCTTCGTTGGCTTCTTTAAATTTTGCTTCTGCTTCTTTGTCCCCTGGGTTCACGTCAGGGTGATATTTACGCGCCAGCTTGCGGAACGCTTTTTTTATATACCGAAG
>USCP01000117.1 GCA_900553245.1 uncultured Peptococcaceae bacterium | reverse complement strand
GACATTAGCGTAACAACAAAAGGTTTGATTGAATATTTTACAGATCCTTTCACCGGAGCAATAGCTAACATAGCACCCGGTATAACAACCAAAAGTTGTAAAATCGGACGCAATACCTCAATCATTACTACCGCCTCCTTTGATGTAATAAATATATCATCAACGTTTGGTGAGCTTCTTTAGCCAAATCTCTATTGACCAACACTTTACTTCCTTCATCCATAATAAAAAAACGCTCCTCAAAGTCACAGGCATGCTCTAAATTTACAATAACGCCGCGACTACATATAAAAAAACGCGAATCCTCTTGTAGCGGAACCACAAATTGTCGAAAAGACTGTCGTGTTGTAAATACTTTCTGTGCTGTCGTATAGATATAAATACGATGAGAAAAATGCTCCGCATAAACAATATCGCTGTAATACAAACGAATATCCTCTCCTCTTGATTTAATCTCAATATATTGATCATTATTCGGCAATCGTTCCAATATTTCCGTCAATAATCTTTCCAGTTCAACGCTAGAGAAGGGTTTAACTAAATAGTGCATCGCACGAACCTTAAAACCATCCAAAGCATAATCCGGTGACGTCGTAACAAATACAAGTATACAATTCTCATCGAACTGACGAAGCATCCGCGCTGCCTCCATGCCATCAATACCGTCCAAATAAATATCCAAAAAAACCACTGTAAAACCTTCCTTCTGTGCATCCAGAAGAAATGTCTCACCATTACAATATTCGTAAAAATCCACTCTCACACGACATTGCTCTAAATACGAAGCAATATACCCTCGCAACACGCTTCGCTCTTCTACAATGTCATCAACAATTGCAATTTTCATATTTTCGCCCTCTTTATGGTTATTGATTATAATTTTATCATATATTCAGCGCCAATACCATTATGCATTCTCTACATTATATGCCATTTTTTTACATTTCATGCCATCTTCCTTGAACGCCGGCGTTAATAACATATAATGTGGTTAACTTCAAATATATCTATTGGAAAGTTCAATAAAATCCCTAGCGATGTATTTAAGCCCCCTCATTCTCCAACGGAGGTAATGTTTATGAAACAAAGAACAAAGATTGCCCTTTCCGCTGCTCTGTTATTGGTAACAGGAATTGCCGGAATCACTTACTTCTCGCAAAATACTAATACCGATTATGACGCCACGACCACTTCAGTACTGCCCATTAAGGCACTCACCGCAAAATCGTTGGAAACAAATCCTTACATGGCCACTAGCGATGTCAACATTCATCACGATTGCTACAACACGGATAGCACCGATTCCATCTTGCCTCTAGGCATCTATCCTGAAATCAATGTATCCTATGAAACTACGAATACCAATGCCTCTCCGGCTATTTTCTTCGATTCATACGGCCATGCCGTAGCCCCCTTGCGCGGTGGGATTGCTATTCGAGATGTAAATGCTAAGGAAACGGAAACACTTGGATATTTCTCACCTACCATACATGACAATGGTAACTATGTAGTTCAGAGTTCTTACTCATTCATCGATGATCATAATCGTATTATCTGTCCAACCAGTAATAATCACGTTATTATGTTACAAACCACAGATAACAGCGGAAAAATCCTTCCTGAATTCAAAAAAGTCTTAGACATCGATATCACAGCCACAGCTGAGGCAAAATTAAATAAATCACTAGACCAAAATTTACTTTCTATCGTATTTGATTATCAAGGCAATTTATGGTTCGCTACCGGCGGTTTCCGGATTTACCCAGATCGGAAACAACAAGGTGCGGTCGGTTATATTAGTCGCAGTGCCATTGATGCCATTCTAAACGGAGATTCCCCAAACTTATCTGATGAAATATTCATCTACGAATTGCCTCCCGGAGAAGGTACTGAAAATGGTATTGCCTCTTGTAAAAAAGGCGCTGTCGTTTTAACCAATCAAAATTGCTATCTGCTTACAGCAGAAAATCGCATCAACGTTGCGTGGTGCACGCCTTATCAAAGTATAGGTGCTAAAGATAGCCATACAGGAGATGACACCACCGGCGGTGGCCTTGCATGGGGAAGTGGTTGTTCCCCATCACTATCACCGAACCTCGTCATGTTTACCGACAATCAGAATCCTGTGAATCTCCTTGCTTTAGATATTGAAACAGGAAAAGTTGTAGCCAGCCATCCAGTACTAGATGAATTACCTAAAGGGACGCAAGTTTCTATAGAAAATTCTGCTATTGTTTACGATCATGGAGACGGAACGGTAAGCACTGTTGTATGTAACTGGTTTGGTGCCGGTAGTGCAAATTTGGCAAATTCTGACAGCGATTCTTCCATCCAAAGCTACGAAAATATCTATGACGTCAACTGGATTTCTAAAGGCAATGAGATGATTTCTCCTGGTATTGAACGTATTGATACCATCAAAAAAAATGACGGCTATGAAATGAAAAGCATTTGGTGTCGTGAAGATTTGCGAGATACCTCTATGATGAAACTATCCACAGCCACCGGCTACATTTACGGCTACGTTCAAGATTTAGAAAGCGGCATGTGGCAGTACATCATCTTAGATTTTGAAACAGGCGAAACCGTTTTCACCATGGATGTATCCAACCAGGCCGGTTACAATAATATGGCCATTGGCATGTATGCCGGCGATAGTGGCAATGCCTTATATTGTCCAACCGGCACTTTAGAGCTGCTTCGATTACAAGATCGATTTGTCTACCTACCTGACGCCCCTTACAAAGGGGTAAATCTTGATGACACATCACGCAAACAACACAGCGACACTCAATTCAAAAAAGCAGGCGGCAAAGGCACTGTCATCAGTTGGATTCATTCCGCAGAAATTACCAATATTCAATCCACCACCACCGTGGCTTTTCGAATGAATGGACTTTCTGGCCAAACCGACGACCTCAGCCTTTACGCTTATGGGAAAGACGAACATCTTATTAAAGTACCAAGCAAGTATTGGCATATTCAAGATGAACAAGGTGCTGCACCATCTACTTTAGAAGATTCAACCCTCTATGAAATTCATCTCTCGATTACAGATAACAGCGATTATGACTTAAATCAAAAAGAAAAAACATTAAAAACATCCGTCGTCCTCGCTCGTTAAAAAATCATCACTATCATACAAATAAGGCTGTCACATCTTCCACAAGAATGTGACAGCCTTATTATTTGGTATTTATTTATTATTCGCAAAATGCAAATCCAACTTGAACACCAATAGCAAACGCCTTAAACATCTTTTAAAGCATATACTTGATCCAAAAATTCATCAAAGAGTTCTTCCGGTGTAAAGTATCCTAATATTTTTCTAGGTAATGCATTCATCTCATCCGCGAAACTAAGAATCTGCTCCGCTGAATACTTGTTAATGGATTCTCCTTTTGGTAGATATCTACGAAACAGACGATTGTGGCGTTCATTTTGTGCTCTTTCCCATGAACAATAGGGGTGTGCGAAGTAAACACCTACACCCCAAGCTTCCAGTTCAGAAAGTCTACTAAATTCTGCGCCATTGTCGGCAGTGATTGTTTTGAAAATCTGTGCAAAGTAATGGGCACCAAATTCTTCTCTAAGGACTTCTAGTGCAGTCATTACAGAAGCTACGTCTTTACCGGGAATTTTGATGGCGATGTAGTAATCTACTTTTTTCTCTACAAGTGTTAGTACAACAGACTCTTTTCCGCTTCGTTTTCCAACGACGGTATCAATCTCCCAGTGGCCCCAAACACTTCGGTTGTCGGCTTCGATAGGACGTTCTTCAATGCTTTTTCCTTTAATGGATTTGTTCTTGCGATGGCCTTTCTCCTTGTGTTTGCGAGATATAGCTTCCGGCAAATCAAAGGGAGTTAAAGGTAAATTACCTGCCCATAGTTCGTTATATAATGTTCTTGTAGATACTATGAGTGTCGAAGGAAACAACATTTTTCTTTTAGCATAGCCAACGCACATATCCAACGACCACCCGTCTATACGCACTTTATTAACAACCCATTCGATGAAAGGGCTGTTATCTTGGCATTTATGGGGTTGGTGACAACGAGAACGATTTGCCTCATAGACAGCTTGGCCGCGTTTAGCGGAGTATTGTGGAAAACGACCGCGCTTCCCGTTTCGACTCCCAGTACCACGGTGTAATTCATTAAGAATCGTAGACGGAGAACAGTTTAATTCATTGGCAATCATTCGAAGGGAAAAGCATAGTTGATCATAGACTTGAATCGAAAATCTGTCTGACAAAGTAAGATGTTGCCCTTTTTCTCTGCTAGGTGTGATAGAATATGTATGATTCATAGTAGCCTCCTTAGGTGATTGGTTTTAGAACGACTTCATTCTACCAGACAGAGGCTCTATGAATCTTTTTTTATTTAATCGTTAGTGTTCAAGTTCATTCTACAATTTACCTTTATTTATTATTCCGTACGTAGTACTAATTATGAATACTTGTCAGTGCTGTTAATGTTTCGTCCATATTTCTTTTGTGCCAATTTGAAAAATCCAAACCACCGTAAGCAAGCACTGCAGTAGAACGAAAATCGCTCAATTCTTTTTGCTGTGCGGTTAAATTCAAAACACCGTTGTCCGTTGTTACTGTAATAATGTAGTTCAAAAAATCCTCTTTCAACGTAACAGATTGAATCTTTGAATATGGAATGGCCAATGAAACTTCACTTTTCAATCCCGCAGTTATTGTATTAAACGGAACAAACACGATTTCATTTTTACATAGATGTAAAACATAATATTCCATACTAAAAAATTTAGCAATCTTCGCACTTAAATTTTCTTGTGCATATTTAACAATAATGCCTTTGCCTTCGATTGGCTCATAACCGGCCTCTTGGATAATCGTAAGCACTCTCTTTTGACTTGCCATAAAAAACCTCCTAAAATATGATAAAACCATTATATATATAGCCAAATAAGCAAGCCAATAATTTACCATATCTTATTTTCAAATAATCACATCATGCCAAAATAAAAACTGTGCGTATGACGTCTACGCACAGTTTTTTCATTACAACTCATTAATCGTTTCAGTAATTGGGTTATTCCAAATACGGCGGACCGGTCCGTAAACAGCAACCACCGTGGTAAAAACAATCAACGCAAGAATAACGATTAGAGGGATTATCGGCAATTGCCATGCGTCTCCCCAATAATCTGTAATCGCAAGATGATAAAACTCATAGTGAAGTGGCAAACCAGCCGCACAGCCAACCAGGCAACCCGAGGCCCCATAAGTAGCAGCTTCCGAGGCAATCATACGAGTGAATTGGCTTTTATCCATCCCAATGGCACGCATCGCACCATATTCTTTGATGCGGGCAGACACACTCATTGAAATACTGTTCATCACATGAACAATGGTAATCGTTGCAACAATTGCCAAGAAACTATAGACCACGAAAGAAAATGCCCAGTAAGTTGCTGTGATATCCAGATTATTCTCTCGCCGATCCGATAAGCTGGTATCGCTGTCAATCATTCCGCGAAGTGCAGACAGTGCACCATCATTAAAGGCGTCGTTTACCTGTAAGTCAATCACCGCATAACCTTGATTACCGAACAGTTTTTCAAAAGTGGCCTCATTACAAATCACCATCGGTGTCTCGTTGCTTTCAAAGGGACTATCGGATAAAATACACCCAACTGTGACCTTCTGGCCGTTAATCGTTAGCGTATCACCCACGTTGAGTTTGGATTCAGACTTCTTGGCATGAACCGTCATAACAACGTCCTTCTCGTGTTCGATGGCATGGATATCACCTTCCACCACATCCGCTTCTGCCCATCCCAGCTGTAAATCATCGTATGAAATGACATCAACATTTGAAGCCTTTGAACGATTTTGTACAGCAACATTACCAACAAATTTTCTTCCAAAAACATGCTCAACGCCAGAAAGCGTTTGGATTTTTTCAATCAATTCTGCATCAAGGGTATTATTGCGCTCATTTTGCAACAATGAAATATCTGGTGCATAGGGTCGCAGCGGTGTTAATGCATGCTGCACAAATGACACCGGCACAGAAAAACTCAAAAACAAGACAATCGATAACGCAAAGGAAACAGTCATAAGTAACCATGTTTTTTTAGCGCCCATTGCATGGCTTCGCCCCAAACTCAATGCAATATTTGTGCTAAAGCCTTGGACACGCTGCTTATGGTTACCCACCTGACGTACATTACCACTGACTGCCGCAATAGGAGA
>USCP01000116.1 GCA_900553245.1 uncultured Peptococcaceae bacterium | reverse complement strand
CAGCCACTGTGGCCGACCTCAAGGCTGTGGCACCGTACTTGCGACAAGCCATGGCGCAAAACCATCTCTGCGTTTTGGGTGGCAGTGAACGCGTGAAACAAGCGGCCTCTCTCTTTAACAACGTTGTCAAACTTGAAAACTAATCGCTCTGCACCGTACGTTGAACCGTGCGGTGCTTTTTTATTGTTTTGTCAAAAGGCGACAAATTCTTGGCGCGTCCTTTTTCTTGTGCGCATGGGGGGCTTGTGCTAAAATTAAATCAGTATGCATTAGAATTTATCCGTCTTAAGGAGCGTGAATATGATGTCAGAAGAAAGACCAGAGCGCGGGCAATCTATGCCGGAAACGCCGAGTGGAGAAACTCCGCTGAATGAGGCGCCGATGCCGGACTTTAGTGATAGTCCAACCGCAGAATATGCGATTGTGAAGCCAAGCGCGGAAGAAGACAACAGAGCGTCTGCATCTATGCAAACGCAAACTGTTGCTTCCGAACCTGTAGCTGAGCCTAAGGCACAGGCGCCGACTGTACAAGCCGAGGCGCCAAAGCATGACAAAAAGAGCAAGAAACCTAAGAAGAAAAAACGCAAAAAAGCGATTCCATGGGTAGGCATTGTGTTGGTACTCTGCATGATTGTGGCAGGGATTGGCGGTGTCACCTTTGGTCGTGATTTAACGGTGCCTGTGGATGCGGCAAATACCGAAACTGTTGATGTGGAAATCACAACTGGGATGCCGGTATCCGATATGGCACAATTGCTCGAAGACAACGGCGTGATTCGTTCCGCCACCGCCTTCAAGCTCTATGTGCGTGCACAAGGAGCGGCGCCTAATATTCAAGCCGGTATCCACAGCCTTTCTCCATCCATGACCTTGGAAGAGGTGGTGCAAAACCTCCAAGAAGGGGCAAAGACCGCTGGGGTTGTGAAAGTGTCTGTGGCTGAAGGTCTCACTGTGGATCAAATTGCCGATGTGGTTGCGGAAAGCACCAAGTACAGCAAGGAAGATTTCATGGCTGTAATGACTGACGCGGCCTTCTTGCAAGAGCTCGTTGGTGAATATCCATTCCTTGAAGCCTCTTATAGCAGAGAAAATGTACGCTATGTGTTGGAAGGCTATCTCTTCCCAGCCACTTATGAGTTTGACGAAGAAACCGGACTGCATACCCTTGTGAAGCAAATGCTCGATAAGACTGCCACTGTATTGGAAAAATATCAAAGTGAAATTGATGCCTCCGAATACAACATGCAACAAATCATGACCATTGCTTCTTTGGTTGAAAAGGAAGGGATGACCACCGAAGACCGTCGCTTGATTGCCGGTGTGTTCTATAACCGTCTCAAGGAAGGCATGGCGATTCAATCAGACATTTCTGTGCTCTATGCATTGGGGACCCACAAGGAATTGGTCACCTTTGAAGACCTCGAAGTGGATTCTCCGTACAATCTCTATAAAAACACAGGCTTGTCACCGGGTCCGCTCAACAATCCAAGTGAGGATGCGATTGCTGCAGCGTTGAACCCTACCGAGAGCGACTATATTTATTTCTACGCAAACATCAAGACCGGTGAAGTCTTCTATACCAACAGCTATGACCAACACCTCGCTTGGCAGCAAGAGTATGAAGAAACCGGCGATATTCAAGGCGAAAACTTCAAGTAATCCTTGAGGATACAATTGTTTTTTGAAGAGGGGATATTGTGAAGAAAGAAGCATCACGAAAAGCATATTTCCCGGCATTGGACAGCTTAAGACTGTTTGCCATGCTGGCAATTTTGGCGTATCACTACGCCCCCCATTTGGTCAGCGGTGGTTTTATTGGGGTAGATGTATTCCTCGTTATTTCGGGCTTCTTGTTGGCCAGAAGCCTCATGAAATGGGAATTTAAAGGTTTTGGCAGAGAATATCTTGCCTATGTCATTAAGCGCGTGTTGCGCTTGGGCGTGCCGCTGTTAATTGTCTTTTTGGCGGTTGTTTCGATTATCAATGTGTTCTACAGCGATTTGCTCTACAACATTCGTGGGGCGCTTGTTAGCAGCATCTGCTTTGTGAACAACTGGTGGCAAATCAATTTAGGGTTTTCTTATTTTGAACAATATGTGCACCCATCAGCCTTCACCCATTTGTGGTATGTGTCTGTATTGATGCAATTGGGCCTTTTGTGGCCGATCTTAATCGTGGGCCTTCGTCGCATGAAAAAGAGCCCACAATTTATCGCCGGTGTGCAGCTTGTCCTTGTGGCAGTGAGCGCCATTTTAATGGCAATCCTTTATGCCGGCAACGGCGACCCATCCCGTGTTTATTACGGCACCGATACTCGTATGTATGCCTTTGCCTTGGGTGGTGCCTTAGGGACGGTGTGGCATCCTGGTCGAGTGGCACGAGAACGCGGCAAGGGCTTTGTGCATTTGTCCGGTGTGATTGGGCTTCTTGGGATTGTTATCTTAGGGGTACTTTCTGTGAGCTTAAAGGACCAATCCTTGCTCACTTACCGCGGAGGCATGCTTCTTTCAGCGGTGGTAAGTACCGTAACGGTGGCAGCCTTGACTGTGCCAAACAGTTTGGTACAACGCCTTTTGAGTTTTAATTGGCTCGTCTTTTTGGGTAAGTGCACCTTTAGCACCTATTTGTGGTACTATCCGGTGCTGACCATGGGCGGCATGACGCCGTTCCTTTCTGAAAATAAGTGGATTCAATGGATCATCCTTTTGGCGCTTTCTGTTGTCACTTATTTGTTTATCGAAAAGGCCTTTGTCAGCAAGCTCACCCGCGGGCAATTGCCGGATATGAGACGTTTCAAGAATTTCTTGGCATCTATGACAAGTAATTGGGTGCATTTTGTAGCAGTGGTACTTTTGGTGGCACTGTGTGTATCCAGTGGTTTTGGTTTTGCCCGTGCAACCAGTGGTGAAAACGAAACCGTGGCGGAAATGCAAGCACAAATCGAAGAAAACGAGCGCTTACTTGCCAAGCAAAAAGCTTTGCAGGAGCGTAATGCACAAGCGGAAATCAAAGACGTGGATTATCTCTCCCGTTCAGTGATGCTCTTTAGTCGCGAATTAAAGGTGACCTTCGTCGGCGACTCTATTTTGCTCGGGGCGGCGGCGCCACTCACTGAGGTTTTCCCATTGGCAACGATTGATGGCAAGGTTGGCCGTCAGCTGAGTCAAAGTGGGGATGTCATCCAAGGTTTGCTTGATAGCGGGAAGTTGAATGACATCGTGGTTCTCGTGTTGGGCTCTAACGGGCCGTTTACCGAAGAACAGCTCGATGCCTTGATGAAGCAAATCGGTGACCGTGAAGTCTACCTCATCAACACCAAGGTGCCTCGCGAATGGCAAGACGGTGTCAATGAGATGCTCAAGGGCTATGCAGCTAAGAGTAAGAAAGACAACTTCCATTTGATTGACTGGAAGTCCTTCATCGACCAACATCCGGAACTCCTTTACGAGGACGGCACCCATCCGACACCGGAAGGCTCTGAGCAATTTGCCAAGCTCATTGCGGATCGTCTCTATGACGATTTTGCAAGCAAGGAACGCAAGGAGCAAGACCGTTTAGCGGATGAAGCGGCGGCGGAACAAGCAGCGCAAGCACAGGCCCAAGCCGATGCTGATGCGACTACACAAGCTGCGGAAGCAAAAGGTTGATTTGAATAAGATGTAAAAAACAACGCCCTCGTGAACTGAACCCAAAAAGTTAGACCTTAAAAAGAAGCAGAAGCATTTCTGCTTCTCTTTTTTATGCAAAGTCGACGAAAACATTTGCATTCCCTAGTACTTTGTTATACAATAAGGCCGTTCGATATATTATATAATAGATTTGACGCGAGACCTTCTGATATAGTACAGTCCCCGCGCCTAATAACTAAGGAGTGCCTAGCAATGAGTGTTAATGTATGTTTGCCTAATTATTCCATTGGTGCCGATTGTTATAAGGATATTGCGTTTTATACACGTCACTTTGGTCCAAAGGTGGCAGTCATTGGGGGAAAGATCGCTTTGGAAAAATCCAAGGATGCCCTTTTAAAAGGTCTGATGGATTCAAATATTGAAGTCCTTGACTTTATTTGGTATGGTGGCAACTCCACTTATGAAAACGGTGATGCCTTGATTGCCAATCCAGTGGTTCAAAAAGCCGATATGATTTTTGGTGTCGGTGGCGGGCGTGCTTGTGATACCGTTAAATATGTAGCCAGTGAAATGGATAAACCATATTGTCTGTTTCCTACTGTAGGCAGTAACTGTGCATCGGTAACGGCAATTTGTGTCATGTATAATGCAGACGGGTCCTTTAAGGATTACTATTATCCACAACTTCCGGTGCATACTTTTATCAATTCGCAGATTATTGCTGAATCTCCAGCGGAAATGCTCTGGGCAGGGATTGGTGATGCCCTCTCCAAAGAATGCGAAGCTGTGTTCTCCAGTAAAAACGACGACCTTGCTCATACACCGCTTATGGGTGTGCAGTTAAGCAAGATTTGTACCGAGCCGCTGTTGACCTATGGTCAAGCGGCAATGGAAGCGTGTCGTGCCAATACTAATAACCATGCGTTGGAACAAGTTGTGTTGGATATTATTATCTCAACAGGCTTGGTTTCTAATATGACAACCAATATGCCGGTATACTACTATAATTCATCCTTAGCACATTGTGTGTATTACGGTGCCACCGTGACAAAAAATGGACACAAGCATCGTCACGGTGAAATTGTTTCCCTCGGGGTATTGTGCTTACTCACCTATGATAAGCAATATGAGCAACGCGAGCGACTGATGCAATTCAATGCATCCATGGGTTTGCCGGTATGTTTCGATGATATTGAAATTGATGAAAGTGAATTTGATGTGATGGCTGAAAAAACTGTTACCGGTGATGAATGGAAATTCCGTTCTAAAGACATCACCACAGAGGGTTTTATTGCTTGCATGAAGGAACAAAATGCTGTTGGTCGTGCGTTTAAAGCGCAACAATCAACGGCTTGCTAATGAGTGCGCCCCGTTCGTACCTAAGTGTCTAGGGATGAATGGGGTGCATTTCTTTTTTGCAATGTTTGGGAAAAAGTGTATACCTATCTTGACAAGAAAAGAGGTGAGGAGTAGACTCAAAGTGTAGTCGACGCAAAGGCGTCGTATAATCTTCGGGGCAGGGTGCAATTCCCTACCGGCGGTATAGTCCGCGAGCCTTCCCAGGAGGGCACGAACCGGTGAGATTCCGGTACCGACAGTATAGTCTGGATGTGAGAAGATTGGTCCCTGGGATAGCTGTATGCTCTGGGGGCTATTTTTTTGCCCCAAAATAAGAAAGGGGTTTCATTATGAACCGTAAAAAATCACGTGCTAGAACTGTTGCTTTTGTTGGGGTCTTGGGGGCGCTCTCCTGTGTGCTGATGCTGCTACGCTTTCCTGTGCCTTTTGTACCCGCTTTTTACGAGTTTGACATTGCCGAGCTGCCGGCGCTTTTTGCAGGCTTCTATTTGGGGCCGGTGAGTGGTTGCGCCGTTGTTTTTGTCAAAATCGTGCTCAAGCTCATCTTCCAAGGTACAACCACCGCCTTTGTCGGAGATTTTAGTAACCTTATTGGGAGCATCTGCTTTATTCTGCCGGCATCCTTAATTTATCGTCGCATGCACACCAAAAAGGGTGCAAAGATTGCCTTGGTAGTTTCTACCGTGTTTGTAAGTATCGTTTACGTGTTCCTAAATGCCTACATTATGATTCCGCTCTTTGTGGAACTTTACGGCATGCCACTTCAAGCAATCATCGATATGGGTCATGCGGTGAACCCATTTGTGCATAACGTTTTAACCTTAGTGATTTTTGCGGTCTTCCCATTCAACCTATTGAAGCATGGGGTGACGGCGATTTTGACCTATCTTCTATATAAACGTGTCGGTAACGCCCTCAGGGGAATCATGGGCTTGCCACCGGAAAAAGTGGCGGCCAAGTAATTTTGGTATGAACGCGGCAGCAATTGCCGCGTTTTTTTATGAGAATGAGAAGGAGGAAGGGGTATGAAAACCCTTTATGAAACAATCACTGCCGAAGCAAAGAACCTTGCGCCGGAGGCGGTGCGAATTCGTCGCGATTTACATGCCCATCCCGAAGAAGGGTGGATGGAGTATTACGCCTCCGCCTTGGTGGCATCTCACCTTGAAGCCTTGGGGCTTGAGGTGCTTGTGGGGGATGCGGTAACCGCTACCCCACGGATGGGGCTACCGGCCGCATGGTACC
>USCP01000115.1 GCA_900553245.1 uncultured Peptococcaceae bacterium | reverse complement strand
GGCGTGACCGATTGGACCGCCATTAAGCAAAGTTTGCGTGACGTGACTGGGAAGTTCCTTTATGAACGTACCCGTCGCCGTCCGATGATTTTGCCGATTATTATGGAAGACAACTGATTTAAACCTCGTTTGCTCCTTGGGCAAACGAGGTTTTTTAGAAGGAACACGAAAGGATGAAACACATGGAGTGTCAAATTGGCTTGGTACAGATGCCGGTGAGTGATGACAAGGCGGCCAACCTTGAGCGTGCTCATGCTGAAATTAAGCGAGCTGCGGATTTGGGGGCGGAGCTTGTGATTTTACCGGAAATGTTTTGCGTGCCCTATGTGACGGCGCGTTTCCCAGACTATGCCGAAGAAGCCGGCGGAGAAGCACAAAGGATGATGCAAAATGCTGCCCGAGACTATGGAGTCTGGCTCATTGGTGGCTCTATTTGTGAGTGTGAAGACGGGCGCTACTACAATACAAGCTATGTCTATAATGACAAGGGCGAGTGTGTAGCGAAGCATCGCAAAGCCCATTTGTTTGATATTGATATCGAAGGTGGGCAATATTTTAAGGAAAGTGATGTGCTTTCCGCCGGGGACGGTGCCACGGTCTTTGATTCTCCTTGGGGTAAGATTGGCCTTGGTATTTGTTTTGATATTCGTTTTACCAAGCAAGCGGATGCCATGATCGACAGTGGTGCGCGCATGCTTGTGTATCCGGCGGCTTTCAATATGACCACCGGCCCGCGTCATTGGGAGCTTTTGTTTCGTGCCCGTGCCGTAGACGGACAATGTGTGGCCATAGGTGTGGCGCCGGCGCGTAATACCGAGAGCAGCTATGTATCATGGGGGCACACGATTGTGGTGAATCCATGGGGCGGGGTAGAGGAAGATTTAGGCACGGAAGCCGTGACAAAGGTTGTTCGTGTGGCGTTAGACACAGTAGGGGATGTGCGTCGACAGATTCCGTTGGGGCGCAAGTAAAGGAAAGAAGGAATGGGCATGAAAAAATATCAACTTGGATTTATCGGTTGCGGCAATATGGGCCGTGCCATGATGGCAGGCGCTTTGAATAAGGCATGGACCAGCGCGGACAAGGTGGTGGTGCACACTCATCGCAAGGAAACGATGGATGCTTTGGCGGCGCAATACGGTGTGGCAGTGGCTGAAAGCAATCGTGATTTAGCGGCAAATGCCGAGATTATCGTGCTTGCTGTAAAGCCTAATATTTATGGGGACGTTCTCGCGGATATTCGTGACGTTCTTAGTGAAGGGCAAATCGTTCTTGCGATTGCACCGGCGTATAGCATTGCCTCTATTGCAGCGTTGGTACAGAATGAAGGGGTGCGCATAGCGCGTGCCATGCCAAACACGCCGGCACAAATTGGTGAAGGAATGGCGGGACTTTGCTTCTCCGATAATATGACTGCAGAGGAACGCGCCCTTGTGCAGAGCTTCTTTGAAAGCTTTGGCAAGGTGGCAGTGGTACGTGAAGATGCCATGCACGCCGTTGGTTCTGTAAGTGGTTCTTCTCCGGCCTTTGTTTATATGGTCATCGAAGGGATGGCAGAAGGGGCCATTAAGCTCGGCATCCCGGCGAAGGACGCCTATACCTTCGCTGCCCAATCCGTTTTTGGTGCGGCGGCTATGGTTCTTGTAACCGGCGACCATCCGGCGGTGTTGCGTGATGCGGTGTGCTCTGCCGGAGGCACCACCATTGCCGGTGTGGCTGCTTTAGAAGCGAGTGGCTTTAAAGGTGCCATCATGACCGCCATGGACCGCTCCAGTGAGAAGTTTTTGGCGATGGAAGCAAAAGCCACAGAAGATCTTCAAAAATAATAGCATCATTTGTGACAGCCGCCCTAGGGCGGCTTTTTTGTTGGCGATGCGATGGCTGCAGACGGTGATGGCGTGCCTTTCGGTGAAAGGGGGAAACTAGAAGGAAGGATGTGAAGAAGTTATCAAGATAAAGTAGGATACTTTTTTTAGTAGCGTTTATGTGCTATAATCACGACTATAACTGTTCGAAATACGAACGAGAGGATGATTAAACAGTGGCAAACAAAGAAACTATTCAAGCATTGGCGGCTCAAATCAAAGCATGTGACCGCAACGAACCATATATCTATGTAAGCTACTCCACCCGTAACGGTGAAGCTGTTTATAACGATGTGATTGCACTTCAAAATGCCGGCAAAAACCTTTGGATTGACGTGGACAGCAACATGACCGGCGACGGCTACAATAGCACCATTTTTGGCGCTATTGCTGACCTTAATTGCAAAGGGATGCTTTTATACATGAGTGAAGAGTCTATGACTTCCGCACAAAGCGCTAAGGAAGTGGCGTATACCCGCAGCCACAAGGTGACCGACGAACGCCCTGCCCTTCCGGTGGTTGTGGTAGACCTCGACGAAGTAGAAGGCCTCGACATTGAAAAATATGTCAACGGTAAGCTCTTTAGTATGTTTAGAGATGAAAAGCTCAGCCAAGCCGAAGCGGAACGTATGGCAAAATACAGAGAAAAATACAACAATCGTGTGGACCGTGTAGAAACCAAATATGATTTGTGCGAAGTGATTTTGGACGTACTCAAGGACCAAGAAGCCGGTCAAGTGCCATTCAGTGTGAGCGCTGACGAACGTGTGAACTTGATTGCGAAAATGTTATAAAAAATGCTGAAAAAACCTCCCGTTCAGGCAAACTTAGCCTTGACGGGAGGTTCTTGCATCTGTATAATAAATATTCGGATGTGGGTATTTTTCCCAGATCGAAACCGCATGCTTCGGGTTTTAAGAAGACATTCAGTTGTCACCTGGTTTGCAGCGAGTATTCTCAGGGAGGTGTATTTAAATAATGTACGCTATTATCGAAACTGGTGGTAAGCAATACAAGGTTGAAGAAGGGTTGACTCTCGACGTGGAACTTCTCCACGCTGAAGCTGGCGAAACCGTTGAAATCGACGCTGTATTGATGCTCAACAAGGACGGTCAAGTTGTTACCGGCAAGCCTTATGTTGAAGGCGCAAAGGTTAACCTCAAGGTCGTAGAAAACGGCAAAGGTCCTAAGATTACCGTTTTCAAGTATAAGCCTAAAAAGAACTACCGTCGTAAAAAAGGCCATCGTCAGCCTTACACCCGCGTAACTGTTGAACAAATCATTGGCTAATGATTCGTGTTACGCTGAAATATGACACAAACAATCAATTGATCGGCTATGAAATGAGCGGTCATGCGGATTCTGCACCATACGGTCAGGATTTGGTTTGTGCAGCGGCTTCAACCCTTGCAATTGTGACTGAAAACAGTTTGGATGTGCAACGAGTTCACTACGAAGCTGAAATGAACGAAGGTTATTTTAAGCTTGATTTAGCGCCGATTGACGATGCCACCGAGGCACTCGTTGCACAAGCAGTGCTAAAGACCTTAGAAGTCGGTGTCAATTCGTTGACACAGACATATCCGAAATTTATCAAAGCAAACAGTGTTCTTGTTTGAGGAGGTGGACAGATGTTCACATTAGATTTACAATTATTCGCATCTAAAAAAGGGGTAGGTAGTACCAAGAACGGTCGTGATTCCCACTCCAAGCGTCTCGGTGCTAAGAAGGGTGACGGCCAAAGCGTTAAGGCTGGCAACATTCTTTATCGTCAAAGAGGCACCAAGATCCATCCAGGTGCAAATGTTGGCAAGGGCGGCGACGATACCTTGTTCGCAATGATCGATGGTGTTGTTCGTTACGAACACAAGGGTAAAAACAAGACCCAAGTCAGCGTTTATGCTGCTGAGTAAGATTAATAGGGGGATGACCGCTAGGTCATCCCTTTTTTGTTATATTTTAAGGAAGAGAGACTCATGAAGCAAAATGAGATTCATAGCAAGTTGGCTGAAAATGAAGCGCGTCTCAAAAACGAAAAAAAGCGTTTAATGATGTGGAGTAACTTGCGTCTGGTGAGCGCATTTTTGGTACTTGTGGGGATGGTCTTTGGCTTTAAAAACGATTTTCCACTGGGCTTTGTCCTTGCAGGTGGCGCTTTGGCGTTGTTTTGCTATTATGTCTATCGCTTTAATCGGCAACAGCGCTTGATTGAATTGGTGCAGAATCGTTTGCTGGTGTTGGAGCGTTATGATGCCCGTACTAAGGGCGAGTGGCACAACTTTGCCGATGATGGCGCAAGCTATGTGAAAAAAGAGGATTACATAAGCAGTGATTTGGACCTTTTTGGACCGGATTCGCTTTATCAATACCTTTCCGTAGCCCATACCATCAGTGGACGCGATGCCCTCATGCGCTTGCTGACAAGGCCTAATTTAAAGTTGATTGAAGCACGTCAAGCCTCCGTATTGGAGCTTTTAAAGGATGACGATTTGGCCATCGATTTTGAAGCCTTGGGCTTTCAAAAGAACCGCCGATTGGAAGAAGATGAACGCGCCGCAGAGGCCCGTATGCGTGCTTATGCGACAGGCAAAGGCAATCGTGCTATCGGTCAGCTGAAACTGCTGGCTTACGGCTTGCCGTTGTTGACGCTTTTTTCTGCCCTTGGTGCGCTGCAGGGCATCGGTTCTTGGATGACAGTGGCTTATGCCTTTGTGTTGCAGCTGTTTGCAGCGCTAATGCTTTCCGGAAGTATTCAGGTTGAAAAAGATAGTGTCATGGTCCTGGCGAAAAAACTCGACCGTGTGGAAGAACGTATCAATGTGCTGCTGAAGCCGGATTTTAAGAGTGACTATCTTGTTGAAATGCAGCGTCAGCTTGCAAATGCCGGTGACGGAATTCGCGCTTTGAATCGCATTGTCAATGCGTGGCATTTACGCGAGAATTTCTTGTTTTACTGGCCGTTGGTGGGCTTTTTGGCGTGGGATTTCAATTGTTGCCTTGCCCTTGACCGTTGGCGCAAGCGCTACGGCAAATCCTTTGAAACTTGGATGGACTGGCTTGGTGAAGTGGAAGCCTTGTATTCCTTAGGGACGATTTCTCGTGTGCGTCCCGATGAAACCACTGTGCCGGAGATTGCCGACCAGTCATCACCGTTTATTGAAATGGCAGACGGTAAGCATCCTTTGTTGGATCCTCGCACCGTCATCGGTAACGATTATCGCCAAGGGGCGGATACGGTCATTATCACCGGTAGTAACATGAGTGGGAAATCCACCTTCATGCGCACCATCGCTTTGAATGCGGTGCTAGCCTATGCGGGTGGGACGGTGTGTGCGAAGGCATTTCGCATTACGCCGATGCGCATCTTCACCTCTATGCGTGTACGTGATGATGTGAGTGAAGGGATTAGTTCCTTCTATGGTGAAATTTTGCGTATTAAGGGCATGGTGCAATTTGCCGAAAAAGAGGTGCCAATGCTTGTATTGGTGGATGAAATCTTTAAGGGCACCAACTCTGCCGACCGTATTATCGGTGCACAAGCGGCCATTCGCAAACTCACCCATCCATGGATGATGACGGTCGTGACCACCCATGATTTCGAGCTTTGTGCCCTTGCAGATAGCGATGACATCCACGGTAAAAATTATCACTTTGAAGAACATTATGAAGGCGATACCATTGCCTTTGATTATAAAATTCGTCCAGGCCGTTGCATGACCACCAATGCCAAACATTTGATGCGTATTGCAGGGCTTTTGGATGCAGACGATGTGACTGACGAAAAGGAGGAAGCCAATGTTTTATGATTATGCAAAAGTAAACGTCAAAGCCGGTGACGGTGGCAATGGCGTGGTTGCTTTTCGCCGTGAAAAGTATGTGCCAAAGGGCGGCCCTGCCGGCGGTGACGGTGGCAAGGGTGGTTCTATTATCTTACGTGCCGACGAAGGCTTGCGTACCCTCATCGACTTCCGTTATCAGACCCACTATAAGGGCAAGCGTGGGGACCACGGCTCCGGTGCTAAGCAGCACGGTCGTGGCGCCGATGATATTATCTTGCGCGTGCCGGTAGGCACCGTGGTGCGTGAAGCCGATTCCGGTAAGCTCATGGGTGATTTGCGTGCCCACGGCCAGGAAATTGTGGTTGCCAAGGGTGGCCGCGGAGGGCGTGGGAATGCGCGTTTTGTGAGCTCTACCCACCGTGCGCCTGCGTATGCGGAAAACGGCGAGCAAGGGGAAGAACGCTGGATTACCTTGGAGCTCAAGCTCTTAGCGGATGTGGGCTTGGTTGGCTTCCCGAATGTTGGGAAATCCACCATTATTAGCCGTATCAGTGCTGCGAAGCCAAAAATCGCAAACTATCACTTTACCACCATTGAACCAAACCTTGGCATGGTGCGTGTGGATGCGGGTCGTA
>USCP01000114.1 GCA_900553245.1 uncultured Peptococcaceae bacterium | reverse complement strand
AGGAAGCACCATTTCTTCGCCGCCGGTGCCTTTTAAGGTGTGGTAGAGGTCCATGAGGGTGGTGACCTTCATATCTGGGCAGGTAAGGCGCACGGAGATTGGATAGAATTGCTTTTCTGGATGTTGAAATTGTAAATGTTCCACGATGCTGTTTTCGGTTCCGATGAGGAATTCCTTGGCGTCGGATTTTTCTGCAAAGGCCATAATCCCAGTGGTGGAGCCAACATAATCCGCTTGCTCGCTCACTTGTGGACGGCATTCCGGATGGGCCAATACGAGGGCGTTTGGATGTGCTGCTTTGGCTTTTGCCAAATCTTCTTCGGTGACAGAGAAGTGCCATGGGCAGCCGCCGTTATACACCACAAAGTCCTTTTCGGGAATTTGATGAGACACGAAGGTCCCTAAGTTAGGGTCCGGAATAAAGAGAATTTTATCGGCATCGAGGGCCTTGCAAATCTTCACAGCAGAGGAAGAGGTCACACACACGTCACATTCGGTTTTAAGCTCGGAGGTGGTGTTGATATAGGCCACTACGGCGTGGTCCGGGTGTTCGGCTTTGAGTTTCTTTAATTCTTCTACATTGAGTTGTTCCGCCATTGGGCAACCTGCTGCTGCATTTGGCATCCATACATGCTTTTCCGGGCTGAGGATTTTGCAGGTTTCTGCCATAAAGCGAACCCCACACATAATCACTGTGGAGCGTGGGTCCTTAGAGGCTTGTACGCTGAGCCCGTAAGAATCCCCTACATAGTCTGCCACTTCTAAAATTTCTTGCCCTTGATAGGCATGGGCAAGGATGCACACATCTTTCTCTTTTTTTAATTTCAGGATTTCCGCCTGAATTTCTTGTACAGTCATCAAACTGCCTCCTTCTCTATTGTTCCGCAACTTCCCATGGAAGCAGCTCTTGCAAAAATCCTGCTTCTCGTAATTTCACTTCAATCAAATCCAATCTTGCCTCGCTGTCCGCCTCCACTAAGTGATAGTGATAGCCGCTCGTGGCATTGGCAAGCAGGCTCGATTTGCTATTTTCCATACGTCCGACAAACTCTTGCACATCCTGACGGGAGCGAATGTCCATTTCCGCACGCACACGCCCGTAAGCACGATGGCTGATGCTAATGTTTTTCACACAGCCACCGCAATCCACGATGAGATTGAGCTCGCGCTCGATTTCATCCTCGTTGTGACGCACCTTAAACTCGCGGGTGTAGATAACGTCGTTTTCCATCAAATACCCACGATTGGTGGATAAAATGCCTGGGGTTGAGGCACGAATCACTGCCAAATCTTGTACAATCACTTGACGACTCACATCGAAGCGTGCAGCCAGGCTTTTTGCCGGTACCGGTGAAGAGGACTTGCGCAGGATGTCCAAAATTTCTTTCCTTCGCTCTATATTATTCACCTAAATGCTCCTTTCCGTCGTTTTAGATGGCATGTAAGTTTTTCATTGAAATATCCATAATAGGCGCAGAATGAGTGAGGGCACCGCTGGATACATAATCCACACCAATTTCTGTCACCTTGGCAATGTTTTCTTTGGTCACATTGCCAGAGCATTCGGTTGCTGCACGTCCATCGATGAGTTTCACCGCTTCTGCCATTTGTTCATGGCTCATGTTGTCGAGCATGATAATGTCCGCACCGGCTTCTACCGCTTCGCGCACTTGCTCGAGGGTTTCGGTTTCAACTTCGATTTTGCGCACGAATGGTGCGTAGGCCTTGGCCATTTCCACCGCCTTGGTGATGCTCCCTACCGCACCGATGTGGTTGTCCTTGAGCATCACACCGTCAGAGAGATTGTAACGGTGGTTGGTGCCGCCACCTACACGCACTGCATATTTTTCGAAAATACGGCAGTTCGGCGTGGTTTTTCTGGTGTCCAACAAGGTGGTGTTGCTGCCTTCTAAGAGTGCTGCCACTTCATGGGTATAGGTCGCAATCCCACTCATATGTTGGAGATAATTCAGCGCCACACGTTCCCCACTCAAGAGCACGCGCATGTCCCCGGTGAGTACCGCCATTTTTTGACCCTTCTTTACTTCATCACCGTCTTTAACAAAAAATTCCACATGAGTGTCAGCGTCTAAGAGCTTAAAGACACGTTCAAATACCGGCAAACCGCAGATAATCCCATCTTGCTTGCAAATGAGATCCACCATGCCTTGCTTTGGTTCAGGCATCACCGCATTGGCAGATACGTCTTCGCTGGTGATGTCTTCTTGCAAAGCCATCATAATCAATTTATCAACATTTAACTTCATTGTGATTTCGTTCACAGTAATCCCCCATCCTTTCTTCTAAAAGAAAAGCCTCCGCTATTAGTTTTCCATTGCTTCAAGCACCACAGTGCGATAACGCTTCGCCATCGTCTCGAGGTCACCGTAGGCTTTCATATCGGTGATGCAGTCGCTACAGCCTGGATGATGACTCCCAAAGAGGATGTCATCGGCAGCACGCTGTGCAAACACCAAGGATTCCAATAAGGAGTTACTTGCCAAACGGTTTCTTCCGTGTACCCCATTACAGCTGGCTTCACCAACCGCATAAAGTCCGGTCATGGTGGTTTGACTCGCCATATTCACGGCAATCCCACCCATATGATAGTGCTGTGCCGGAACGACCGGAATTGGTTCTTCGAGCACATTGTAGCCTTCTTCTAAGCAATGCTCATAGATATTTGGAAAATGCTCCAAAATTTCTTCCTTGCCAATTGGACGCAAATCTTCAAGCACATAATCGGTGCCGTCAATCTCCATTTGTTTACGAATGGCCTTGCTGAGCAAATCGCGCGGTTGCAATTCTTCGGTGAAGCGTTCCCCGTTTTTATCGAGGAGAATCGCCCCTTCGCCGCGCACGGATTCGGAAATGAGGAAACGGCGTCCCGGCTTTTTGGAGTAAAGGGTCGTTGGGTGAATCTGCACATAATCTAAATGCGCCACCTCTACGCCGTGCTCCAAAGCAATCGCCAAGGCATCGCCGGTGATATGAGGGAAATTGGTGGAGTTTTCAAAAAGCCCACCAACCCCACCGCAGGCAAGCACCACATTCGGTGCAACGATCGGATAAGGCTCGCCGCCCTTTTCGACAACAACAATGCCACCGCATACGCCATCGCTTTCCAAAATATCAATCATCATGGTGTGTTCCATGATGGTAATATTGTCACGTTCTTGGGCACGCTTTAAAAGGGTTGAGGTGATTTCCTTGCCGGTAATGTCTTGATGGAACAAAATACGTGGTTGAGAATGGGCGCCTTCCTTGGTAAAGCTCAACGCGCCATCCCCATCTCTGTCAAAGTCCACACCGTATTGAAGCAAGGTACGCACAATTTGATTTGAGGAGCGAATCATAATTTCTACGGCATCCTCACTATTTTCATAGTGACCCGCACGCATCGTGTCTTCAAAATATTCCGCGTAATCCTCTTCCCCTCTGAGCACGCAAATACCGCCTTGTGCCAAGAAAGAGTTTGACTCGTCGGCATTTTCTTTGGTGATTACGCAAATGTTACGGTCGGTCGGAAAACTCAATGCGCAGAACAGGCCTGCTGCGCCTGTTCCCACAATCACTACGTCATACTGCTTTGTCATTACACTCTCCACTTTCTTTCGACTGAATTTTCTTCATCATACAATGGGGTATTGACCGATGTCAAGTTATATGTCAACTTTAGTGTAAAGACATCAATTTATTTGTGTCAACCGCGCCGTTTCTGCCATCTACTTGTGAAATATATTGCAAGTAATTCGTCACTTTACAGTGATTTAACAGCCTTACGCTTTTCCATTTTACACACGCCCTGTAAACTACAATTGTTCCTAGGTTGATCCCCCGCCTTCATGGAATCACTTCTCCGGCCGGGATGACGCCGGCTCCTTTTCGACACGATATACCGACGTCACGTGCTTCCCCAGACGCGTGATGCTTTATGTCCGCTTTTCGGTATACAACTATTTTGTTCGTCATCCCTTAAAAAAGACGACGCGCCTTCCCCTGGCGCGTCGTCTTTTTTTATGCAACTTATTATGCCATCAGGCGCAAGGCCTTCGGCTTGATATCAAATACAATCTCACGTCCGCCGCCTAGTACTTCGCCGTCGGCATGTACAGTCAGCGGAAGCTCCAATGCCATTTCAATACGTGAAGCATTGAGATAGGTCACCCCATGCAGATGGGTATGCTTCCCTAAAAGCAGCAAAGGCAGGCGTGGATAAACCTCTCGGCGCGAAAGGCCACTGACCATACACGCCGTAAAAAGGCCGTCATTCACGCGCGCTGTCGGTGCCACCGGCACCCCTCCGCCTTCCCGCGGACAATTCATCGCTGAAAGGAACAACAATTCCTCAACCTCACAGGTTTCTATGCCAAAGGGCGTCACAAAACGCACCGTGCCCGATGCGCCCTTCATATTTGCTACAACCGATAAGGTTTGCAAGCTGTAAGAAAGATGACCGAGGCCGAAATGATTGAGCCACGTTTTGTGCATGGAGCCATCCACCTCATCACAAACCCGTGCATCCAAGCCGACACCGGCACTAATGCCAAAGCGACGTGGCGCATGCCCATCGACACGCACTTCACCGAGGTCAATCAAACGACGTGTTTTGGCGTGATAAATCGCATTCATTGCCGCACGCGGTGTTCGCGGAAGCCCCACGCCGCGTACAAAATCATTGCCGGAGCCCATAGGCACAATGCCCAGCGATACACGTTCAAAATCACCAATCCCATTTAACACCTCATTGATGGTGCCATCGCCGCCCACAACAATGAGCTTCACTTCTTTTTCGGGAAGCGCACTCGCCGCCCGTGCCAAGGCAGTGGCATCCCCCTTACATCTCGTCGTCCATGCCGCAAAAGGCACCCCCGCCGCAGACATCTCACGCTTCATTTCCAGCCACGCCCTTCGTGCAGAACCGCGGCCACTGGATTCATTCACAATAAAGTAATACATTATGCCACCTCCTTCTAATAATCGTATGATAGCCAAGTTTTTTGGCAGAATCAAGCCTATGCATAAGAATCCGGCAACATCTTGCCCGTCCCCCATAAAAGATTTATACTTGAACTAACAAATGCCAATGAAGGAGGCACTCTCATGAGCCAATTTTTAATGAAACCAACCCTTCACCAATTAGACAGCGTCAAGGAATTTGTTGATGCATTTGCCATTGGCGAAGGCGACCTTTTGTTCACCAACCGTCACTTCTATGACGATTATTTCAAAGCCCTCGATCTTAAGTGCGACGTCATCCACCCAAAAGATTACGGTCAAGGGGAACCAACCGATGAACTCGTAGAAGCCATTGCCAAGGATATCACCAAAGATTACAAGCGCATCATCTCCGTTGGGGGCGGCAGCGCCCTTGACGTGGCAAAATTCTTTGTTTTTGACCAGCCTTGCCCAATCCTCGACCTTTTTGACGGCACCCGTTCTCCAAAGAAGGTCCGCGAATTGGTGCTCGTACCTACCACCTGCGGTACCGGTAGTGAAGTCACCAGCGTCGCTGCCCTCGCCCTTGTGAGTCGCGGCACCAAAGCCGGCTACGGCAATCCAGGCATGTTCCCAGACCATGCGGTACTCATTCCTGAGCTTTTGCAAAGCCTGCCTATGGAACCGTTTGCCACCAGCGCCATCGACGCCTTGATCCACGCCGTAGAAAGTGCTCTTTCTCCAAAGGCAACCCCAATCTCCAAACTCCTCAGCTATGAAGCCATCGACCTCATCTTAAAAGGCTTCAAGAAAATCGTTGCCGAAGGCCCTGAAGCCCGCAAGCCAATCCTCGAAGACTTCCTCTTCGCTTCCACCTATGCCGGCGTTGCCTTCTCCAATGCCGGTTGCGCTGCGGTTCACGCTCTAAGCTACCCTCTCGGCGGTACCTTCCACGTGCCACACGGTGAATCCAACTACGCCATGTTTACCGGCGTGATGCGCAACTACATGGAAATCAAGCAAGACGGCGAAATCGCTGTGCTCAACCAACGCATTGCTTCCATCCTTGAATGCGATGCGGCAGACGTCTACGATAAAATCGAAGATCTCTTAAACCACCTCGTACAAAAGAAGCCTCTCCATGAATACGGCATGAGCGAAGCACAAATCGTCGAATTTGCCGACTCCGTCTTTGAAAAGCAACAACGCTTGCTCGTCAATAACTTCGTACCATTCGACCGTGACCGCATCGAAAAAATTTATCGAGAGCTCTACTAAAAACAAAAAAGCCATCCGCTATTTGCGGATGGCTCAGACTGTCGAAAAAGGTCGCCGAAAGGCG